>CAMLFI010000377.1 GCA_946479225.1 uncultured Mucilaginibacter sp.
AAATGTAGCCACGTGCGTTGCCTATATATTTTGCAGCTAAACGTATATCAGTTTCGCTAACGCCGCAAATTAATGCCGACTCATGTACCGTTTTGCCGAATACTAATTCACTGTAGGCCTCAAAGCCTTCGGCATGATTAGTAATAAAATCGAGATCTATATCACCATTCTCTATCAATACGCGACCAATAGCATGGTTAAGCGTTATATCTGTTCCGGGGTTGATCTGTAGATGCAGATCAGCAATGCCTGCGCTATCTGTAACCCGCGGATCAACAACAATAATTTTTATATGCGGATTGGCTGCTTTATGTGCCTCAACCCGTCTCCATAAAATAGGATGGCACCATGCAGGGTTGGCTCCTGTAACATAAAAACAATCGGCCAGTTCAATATCATCATAACAAACCGGAACGCTGTCTTCGCCCAGGGCTTTTTTATAGCCAACAACCGCGCTGCTCATGCACAGGCGGGAATTGGTATCAATGTTATTGCTGCCGATGAAACCCTTCATCAGCTTATTCAGCACATAATATTCTTCGGTAAGGCACTGTCCCGAAGCGTAGATCGCAACCGAATCCGGCCCGTATTTATCAATAAAAGTTTTAAAAACTGCAGCTGCACGGTCAAGCGCATCGTCCCAGCTTACACGCTGCATCGGCATGCTTTTATTATACCGCATCTGCGGATAAAGCAGCCTGTCGCTTTTGTCGTTAACTGTATGGTGCAGGTTTATCCCCTTGCTGCAAAGCATACCCTTGTTTACCGGGTGTGCCTTATCTCCTTCAACCGTAATAGTGCCGTTTTTTTCCTTGTTAACAAGCACACCACAGCCCACTCCGCAATAGCAGCAGGTAGAAGTAAAACTTTCGGTGTTCTTTCTCGTCATGAGTAGTGTTAAAGGATATATATTATACAGCGCTGCCTGCCATGTTGCTGTTTAACTCAACATCAGCATTTGTTTGTTTTTGAAAACGGGTTATTAATATGATAACAGATATTACAATTACAATATAACCGATATAAGTAAATGCCTGTACGTAAGTAATGGTTTCTGATTTGAACAGAAAGCCAAACATCATACCGCCAACGTTACCGCCGGCGCCAACAATACCGCTTACCAGACCTACATTTTTAGTGTTTACAAAAGGAACGATACCGTAAGTTGCACCGTTTGACATTTTAAGGAACATAGCGAACGTAAGCATAGAAACAATGGCCATAGCCAGTGAACCTGCTTGCGCGAAGATCAATAATCCGCAGCCTTCCAATAGCAGCATGGCTGCAAGCAACAAACCTTTTCCGCGCATACCAAATTTCTTGCCTACTTTATCAGACGCTATGCCACCTAAGGCACGGGCGAAAATATTCATGAAACCGAATATGCCTGCCCAAAAACCTGCCGAACTTTGATTAAGATGGAAGGTGTCTACAAAATGCAAGGCCGCTACGTTATCAAATGTAAGTTCCATGCCAAAGCACATAGCATAAGCCAGCATTAAGGCCCAAACGCGCCAATCGGCAAGTACGCTCCAATCTGTTTTTGTAACCTTTTGTTTGTAGCCTATCTCGTCGTAATTACCGTTAGGTGTGTCTTTGGTATAACGATGATAAACAAACGCCATAACCAGCATCATTACTCCCGGCACTATCATAGCATAGCGCCATGCTTGTGCAGGCGAGTAGCCAAAGCCTACAATTGCGGCAAATATAAGTGGCATTACCATATTGGTTACACCACCACCTAAATTGCCCCAGCCACCGGTAATGGCGTTAGCCGTTCCTTTAATGTTGGGTGCAAACATCATTGATGTATGGAATTGTGTTACAACAAATGATGCGCCTATAACGCCAATAGCTAAGCGGAACATTAAGAAAGTGGTATAGCTATGCGCTAAACCAACTAAAAATACCGGCACGGCTCCAATAATCAATAACCTTACAGCGGTTTTGCGCGGGCCCCAGGTATCACATAGTTTGCCTATTAAAAGGCGTGCTATAATGGTTGCTGTTACCGATGCAATGATGATGTTACCCACCTGTGCTTTGGTAAGGCCAAGTTCGGCACGAATAGTAGGCATTAAAGGTGCCAAACCAAACCATCCGAAGAAACACACAAAAAACATTAACCAGGTAATGTGGAAAGTGCGCATTTGCACCCCGCTAAAACTGAAGATCCTGATCTTGCTTAATTGATTCGCTATTGTAGTCATGCTTTTATTGTTTTTAGTATAGTATTTGATGTTAGTGCTCGTCGTTGATGGAGAATTTTTCTATTAGTAAATTCAACAACCTGTCATGTATCTCCATATACTTAGGGTCGTGTACAATATCTTTTTTATTACGGGGGCGGCCCAACGGGATATCAACTATCTCTTTTATAGTTGCTGCCGGGCCATTGTTCATTACCACTACTCTGTCTGATAAGAAGATAGCTTCTTCAATATCATGCGTAACCATTACAATGGTCTTTTCGCGGTTATCAAGGTTCCAAAGTTTCAGCAATTCAATATGCATTGAGCTTTTGGTCAATGCATCTAAAGCGCCGAAAGGCTCATCCAACAATAAAATTTTAGGGTTGATAGAAAAAGCGCGTGCAATTGCCACCCTCTGTTTCATACCGCCTGATAAATGGCCCGGCAGTTTATCCTTATGCTCCCACAAGTGAACCATTTTAAGGTTAGATTCAACAAGGGTACGCTTCTCGTCGCTATTTAAGTTTGGCAGGGCCGAATCAACAGCTACCATAATATTCTTGTAAACGCTCATCCAGGGCAGCAGCGAGTAGTTTTGAAAAACTATCCCTCTATCCGGGCCTGGAGCGGTCACTTTAGCACCGTTTGCATAAACTTCGCCGCTGGTGGCTTTAACCATGCCGCTGATGGTACCCATCAGGGTTGATTTACCGCAACCTGAGTGACCGATAAGCGAAATTATCTCGCCTTTTTGTACGGTTAAATTAATGTCCTTAACGGCTGTATAAACACCCTTAGGGGTTTTAAAGCTTACAGTAACATTGTTAACTTCTATGCTTGTTTCTGCAGCAGCTTGCTTTAACAGCGCGTCTGCTACGTCTTCAATATCTTTATCCACTGTTATAACTAATCTATCTGTCATGATGAAATTAATTTAAAGGTTAAGCCGCGTACGAAAAACGTTGCTGTAACCAGGTAAAACATTTATCTAACAAGGAACCCACAATGCCAATAATTATAATGGCTACTAATATTTTTGCTACGTTACCGCCGTTAAAACCTTCTTCCCAAACAAAGTATCCTAAACCCATACCGCCTGAAAGCATTTCGCCTGCAACAATAACCATCCATGCTACGCCGATGGAAAGGCGAAGGCCGGTTATTACATGCGGAAGACTATAGGGTACCAATATTTTGGTTAGGTATTTCCAGGTTGAAAAGCCAAATGCGCGACTTACGTTCTTATGATCCTGCGGAACACTTGCAGCACCTACTGCGGCGTTTATTAATGTCGGCCATAGTGAACAAATAAAGATCATAAAGATGCTTGCCTTAGGCGAATCCTGAAAAATGGCCAGACCTAAAG
>CAMLFI010000378.1 GCA_946479225.1 uncultured Mucilaginibacter sp.
TTTTGTTATTTGTTGTTTGGTGCTTTGCTCATCATTTTTTACAGGTTTAAACAACCACCATCCCAAAATCAAAAGAAATAAAGCAGCTACACCGCTTAAAATGGGCATCCAATAAACTATCCTCCGCTTTTTCCCTTTATCCATCATTTTTTCAAGCGCATCCCAGTCTTCTTCCCTGTACCCGGTTTTATCACCCGGATCGGCAAGCTTCTGCTTAAAAAAATTATCTATCTCTGAATTACTTTTCATTTCACTGTTCTGCTATAATATACCGGGTTAACAGCTGTGCCATTTATAGCTATTACCGATGAAAAATTATCCCCGCTACTATAATTTATATGGTTAGCCTGGGAATTTGCGGCCATTATCATTTGTTTTAGTTTTTGCCTGGCCTTAAAAAGGTTTGATTTAGACGTACCTATATTAATATGCAACGTTTCTGCAATTTCCTCATGCGAGTAGCCATCAATCGCAAACAAGTTAAATACGGTGCGGTAAGCCTGTGGCAGTTGCTGCACCATTGTCAGCAGGTCCTGGTAATTTAAATTACTGTCGGTAAACGTTCCGTCATCTAAATGCTCAGCATTTTCCAGATCCTCAGAATAGGCCATTTTTAAATTTGCCCGGTAATGGTCAATAGACACATTCATCATTATGCGCCCAAGCCAGGCTTTAAAAGGCCTTGCCGCATCAAAAGTTTCTATTTTGGTAAACACCTTCATGAAGCCCTGGTTCATCACTTCCGCGGCTTCGTCCCTGTTACCCGTATAGCGCAGGCAAATAGCCATAGCAAAGCCGTAAAATGCCTTATAAAGCATTTTCTGGCTTTTCCTATCCTGCTTTACACAGCCGCCTATCAGCGTTTGTAACTCTTCTTCGCCCATAATGGACCCTGGGTTTGTTTACTGGTCAATATTACTTTTAATCACTATCACGGCAGTATCTATAAAAAGGTTGCTTGCTTGTATAAATTTATCATAAATTTTTCATCATAAGGGCACTAATAAGTGGTGTACTCTCTTTTGTCGCAATATCAAATATTAGCTATGAGGCAACCTTTAGTGTATACTTTGCGTGATAATAATACAAGCCCTTAAGGTTATAAAACGTATACCCATGATCCCTATATCAGTAGTTATTATCACAAAAAACGAAGCTGAGATTATTGCAAAAAGCATTAATGCCGCAAAATTGATAACCGACGACATTATAATAATTGATAACGACAGCGCCGATGGGACCGAAGGTATAGCACTTGCAAATGGTTGCAGGGTTTATCAGAAAAACTGGGGAGGCTACGGCGCTAACAAAAACAAGGGCAGTGAACTAGCTAAATACAATTGGATACTAAGTATTGATGCGGACGAGGTACCTGACGTTGAACTGGTATTAGCCTTGCATGATCTGAAACTTGACGATGAGCAAATTGTATACGATATAAAATTCAGGTCTTTCTTCGGCAAGAAGCGCATACGTTTTGGCAACTGGGGGCGCGATCATCATATCCGCCTTTTCAATAAAAAACATGTAAAATGGTCCGAACCTTTAGTACACGAAACATTGGTACTACCCACACAAATTAAAGTAGCAACTCTTACGGGCAGCATAAACCATTATTCGGTTAAAGACAGTTTTGAGTGTGACAACAAGGCTGTTTACTATGCTAAATTAAGCGCAGCTAAATACTATCAAAACGGCAAGCGCGCCACTTTCGCCAACATGTATTTATCGCCGTTTTTTAACTTTTTTAGAAATTACATATTGCTTTTAGGTTTTTTAGATGGCCGTGAAGGTTGGGCGATAGCGAAAACCATCTATAAAAACCGTTGGCTTAAATATCATTACTTAAA
Source organism: uncultured Mucilaginibacter sp. (assembly GCA_946479225.1). Next base: position 1,851 of record CAMLFI010000378.1, read on the forward strand.
CCAAATGGCGGGCAACTATGCCAAAAACGAGCATCTGGAACGCGACCTGGCAGTTGAATATTAGGAAATGTTCATGAAGTCAAAGCTTATCCAAAACCTTTCGGCAAACACTTTGCAGCTCGTGATAAATCAGCTGCTTGGCGTTGGCATATTCTTGTTGTTATCAACCAGTTTAAACAAAACAGATTTTGGCCGGCTTAACCTGACATTGGCGGTATTGCTGGCAATATTTAACATACTGTCAGTCGGCATGGATCAGCTCGTCATAAAAAAAGTTGCCGCGGGCGGGGATAAGCAGCGCATGCTTTCATTATATGTATTCCATGTATTGTTTGCCGGCTTGTTGTTTTATGCCGTACTGGTAACCGGCTGGTTGATTTTACCAAAGGGTACGGTTTATAATTTGATACTGTTTATTGGCATAGGAAAACTGTTGATGTTTTTCTCTACCCCTTTTAAACAGGTAACAAGCGGGCTCGAACAGTTTAAGCTGTTAGCTTTTATGCTGCTTGTTTCAAACTTAGCCAGATTTGTTGGTTTAATAATTTTGTTGGTTTTACACATTATAAGCTGGCCCTACCTGGTAGGCGTTTTTGTTATTGGTGATTTAATGGAGCTGCTTGTAAGTGTTTTTCTTTTTAAAAGAGCAAACGGCACAATAGCCATTAAGTGGTATAAAGAGGACTATTTAAAACTATTCCGCGAGGCGCTGCCACAAAGCGGCGTTGTCATTATTACCGCCGCACTGGCCCGATTGGACTGGATACTAATCGGGATTTTTCTTTCGGCAGCTAAACTGGCAGAGTATAGCTTTGCTTATAAGATATTTGAAATGGCAACCCTTCCGTTACTGGCTATTGCCCCATTGCTTATTCCCCGCTTTACAAAACTGTTTACACAAAAGGATATAGACACATTCGGGCTTCAGCTTTTATTAAAGGCGGAGTTTATGATCGCCGCATTTATTGGTTTGCTGTTAAATGTTTGCTGGGCACCGGTTATTGATGCTATTACCGCAGGCAAATACGGGGCCGTTAACACCCAAACTATTTTTATTTTAAGCCTGTGTATGCCCTTGCTGTATCTGCAAAATTTTTTCTGGACGATATACTTTGCCCAGGGTCGCTTAAAAATGATACTGCATTCATTTATAATAACATTGATCGTAAATATTGCTGCGGATGTTGTATTGATCCCACTATATCAAAATGAAGGTGCCGCGATAGGCTTTCTATTATCGTGCTCGGCACAGATCATATTCTTTCTTCAAAAAAATAAAATACCGCAGCTTAACAATAGCTGGCAGCCTTTAATTGTATGCACACTCTGTGCATTGGGGGGCGGATACGCTGCAAAATTTCTTTTCCCCGCCGGGTGGATGGCATTACCTGTTAGCGTTATTTTTTACGTGGCTGCATTATTTATCACCGGTACTTTACGGTTTAACGATAAAGATAAATTGAAGCTGGTTTTAGGTTAATATATCATTCCACGCAGGCAACCTGTGTCTGTTTCGGGTCGTAATCATTTTTGAAAACAGCGTGTTCGCATTAGGCGCCTGTCACCAAAAACCAGTGGAACCCCGGGAATGTACAATAGCTTAAAAAAGATAGACCTGAAAAAGCTGCGCAGCTTTGCCGACTGGAAATTGCTATTGCTATTACTGCTGTTTTTGAATGTAAAACTGGCAATCAAGATCCCCGCTATAG
>CAMLFI010000379.1 GCA_946479225.1 uncultured Mucilaginibacter sp.
GGGTCCACTATCATCTGCGCTTGGGTGCTAACCACCAGGGCTAACATCGCTGCCGTACATATTAAAGCTCTTTTCATAATTAATGTCTGTTATTGATCTAATCTTATTTTTCAACTTTCATTATTCCCCGCATTACCATGTAATGGCCCGGGTAACTGCATAAGTACTCATACTCTCCCGGCTTATCAGGCGCGGTAAAGTAAATAGATTCCGACTTATTGGGCTGCAATAGTACCGTATGGTATAATACTTTTGGTGTGTTGGGCACATAGCTCATCCGCTCACCGTTTATGCCCAGCTTTATAGCCAGTTGCCCTACTTCTGTAGCCGCGCCCGGCTCGGTAACTACAACATTGTGCAGCATATCGTCATTGTTGTTAAAGGTGAGTTTTATTTTACTTCCCGCCTTTACAATTACGGCTTCCACATCAAACTTTAAACCCGGACGGGTGGTGAGGGCTATCGTACGGTCAGGCCCTTTTGTCCAGCTAGCCGGTTGTACCGTCAGACGTTTGACCGCTGCTGTCGCAACTGGTTTAGTTGCTGTGGCTGTTGCTGCGGGCTTTTTGCCTGTTGCTGCTGTCGCTGCCGCCATCATCGCTTCGTGATCGTGTTTTACTGCTACTACCTTGTTGGCATCGGTTATGGCCAGTTTGTCACCATCCGGTATGCGGTTCAATGTATAGTAACCATAATTGTGCATCAGCGAAAGGTTATTGTCGGAGCGGATTCCTTCTGCTTTTATCTCATGCACATAACCTTCTTTAAGGCTGTCCAGTACCAGTCTTACTTTCATCTTATCAGGTGATACCTGGATGGCTTTGATCGTCCTGTTACCCTGCATTACCGGCGGGCTGCCATATATGTGGTGGTATTTGTAAGTAAAGCTGCTAATATTGTAAGATGCGGCATCTTTGGCGGCTGCTTCGTTTACAGGCATGGTAAATTCCAGCTCAAAGCCATCAGGCTTCGCTTTTATGGTTTTAACTTCAAATGGCACTACGCCTGTCCACTCCAGGCGCTGCAGGCCGTAGGATTGCTTACCGGTTGAGCCCCAGCCACGCGAGGTCATACCTGCAAACATGCTGCCGTCTGATCCCCAATTCAATCTTAATATCCCTGATGAAAATCCTTCGCGGAAAGGGAACACAACGCCTTGGTAAACGCCTTTTACTTTTTCCAGCGCTACACGGTTGATCTTGCTCTGGCCCTGGTCGCCTACAAACATCTGACCTTCAAACGGACCCATTCTTCCTTTGGTATCGTAGTTGAGCAGTCCTGATGTGGAGATACCGAGTATGGTATGGGGTAACCAAACAGCCGGGGTTTTTAAACCCGGTAGTCTTTTGGCCACTTCAAACTTGGGTTCGCCGGTATCGGGTATGTCTGCTATCTTTAATTTTATTGGTGATCCGGGTTCGCCTGACCATCTTAAACTCCTGGGGTTACCCAAAAAGTCTCCTTCTTCTACATGGGCTATGTTACCAGAGCCTACCCAGTCACCTTGATTTTCTGAATAGAATATATCGCCATCGCTATTGAGCGCGAAGGCTGCCGGCGAACGGAAGCCTGCGGCGAAGGGTTTCATATTAAAGTCCTTATCGAACTTTAACATCCATCCGTGCCATTTAGACAAGCTTTCGCCAAAGTTGATCCAGCCCAGGTTAAGGGTTACCACCATATCGCCGTTCTTATCCAGCATTGGGCCGTAGGCATATTCGTGGTAATTGCCGGCAAGTGGCCACGAGTACATGGTTTTGTATTCGTCTGCTTCGCCGTCGCCGTCCAGATCGCGTAAGCGGGTCATTTCTGAGCGCTGTACTACGTATATATCGCCCCTGATGTAGTTCATGCCCAACACTTCGTGCATACCCTGCGCAAATAGCTTGTAAACCGGCAAGTTGCCGTTCTTCATATAGGGGTTGTTGATGATCCATACTTCGCCCCTGCGGGTGGATACTGCCAGTGCGTCGTTGGGCAAAAACGTCATGCCGCCTACTTCCAGCAAGATATCCTGCGGAATAGGCACGTCTCTCAGCCTATAAACTTCGTCCTCGCGCTGGATACGGCTGGTATCGGCCGGTAGCGTGTTTAATGATCTTGCTGATGTATTTTGTGTTATGACAGTAGCGCTGATCGCTATTGCTATCCCGCAAGCATATTGTATGATGTTTTTTGTGGTTTTCATTACTTATTATTTTGCGGGGTTACCAGATCAGTGAATAGCTAACAGGTGTATTGGCTGTGACAGGAACTAAAAGCTCCGATCCGTTTTGGCTGTAGCGTACCCACGGTTTTAGCTTTTCGTCTATCTGCACATAATAACTTTTATCGCCTATGATATACAGACCATTGCCTGCAGATGTTATGCTTGCGCCTTTGGCCACCCGGCAATATAAGTTGGCTACCGGGTTGGTAACGGTTAAAGTTCTCAAAAGCCCTCTGTCTGTATTGCTCACAGCGATCTTGTCTGTTACGTGGTAACCACCCGCTTCGTACTCAAACGTTGGGTCGCGTTGTTTATCAAGGTTATAACCCATGTTTTTAAGGTCGTCAAAGGCTACTGAATCAGGCCACAGTGTGGTTTCTTTGTCTTTCAATATAGCGAGCGCCGGTGCTTCTGAAAGCGGGATTACGCTGCCCAGCGGTTTAGCCAGCTGCGGCTCGCCGCGCTGCTCCCACATCTCGGTTACGTCCATAAAAGTGCCGTGCCACATCTGGAACAGCGCGCCTTGCTTTACATCGTAGGAGTAGTTTACTTGTTGCGGGCTGCCTACGGATACTACATGCGTGCGTTTCTTACCATTGAAATTGACAAAGCTGCGTAGCAGGTAGTTTTTTGCTCCGGGGTTTAACAGGATAGGGTTGGCTACCCTGCGCATTCTGCGGTTGGGCGTTGTGGAGGCTACTACAGGTGGGGCGAGTTTGCTCACCTTGATGTTCTTGATCGCTGCCTGTCCGTTACTGCCTGTAAAGGTTACCGGACCGGTAGCTACCTCGTTATCAGCTATCGCGCCTGCAGAGGGGGCCTGTACTTCGGCGCTTTCCTGTACCAGTACGCCGTTGATATATACTTCTTCAAACAGGGCATTAGTGGTTTTGGTAGCGCCGTTAAACTTAGGGGCACGGTACCTGATCAACGCGTGCTGCCACAGCCCGGGGGCTTTGGCTACATTCATCAACGGGGCGAGCCCGGTAAACGCGCCGCCGTTTTGTTTTAGCGGGCCAATGCCGCCCATGTCTGCTGTAACAGGGGCGGTTGTAGCCCAACTGTCTGATAGGTTTACCTTATAACGGCCTTGAAGCAGTACGCCGAATGTTGCGCCTTTGTCTACTGCAAAATCAAATTCTACTTCTGTGTCGCCAAAGGCTTCTTTGGTTGAAAGGGCTGCTCCTTGAGCATTGCCGGTATATAAAATAACGCCCGTGCCCGATGTCTTTTTTGCCTTCCCCGCCACCGATGTGTTAAATGTAACATCAGAAACAGACTCCCAGTTTTTTTCTGATCCGCCAGATGGCGTTAGATCATTTA
>CAMLFI010000380.1 GCA_946479225.1 uncultured Mucilaginibacter sp.
TATAAGATAGACGGTAAAAAGTTGCCCGCGTTTGGTTACGCCACGTATAAACTTACAGTTCTTTTACCAAAAGAACATAGCCAATTACGCTTATCAGTGCCCGATGTGTATAGCGCATATATCCTGTATGTAAATGGAATACCCGAGGTATGTAACGGTAAAGTAAGCCGGACTGCCGAAGGGTTTGAACCACATTGGCAATATAAAACACTCGATATACCAAAAAACATAGATACTATTAATCTGGTGATGCAGATAGCCAACTTTGTGCATAGCAAAGGCGGTATTACCAAGCCACTGTATTTAGGAGACAGGGAACAGGTAAAGCTTGACAGGCAACGCGACGAAGCTATTGACCTACTGCTTACCGGTTGTTTAATTATGGGCGGGTTGTTTTTCTTCGGCCTTTACCTTTTTGGCAACCGCGATAAAGCTATTTTACTATTTTCACTTTATGTAATCGTTTACAGCTACCGTATTATTGGTATTGACAATTATGTGTTACACACAATATTACCCAATATAGACTGGTACATTACAGTAAGGCTGGAATACATTACATTATTTACCGGTATAGGGCTATTTGGTTTATACAGTCGGTACCTTTACCCGTTGGATATTAACCGGCCCATACTTAATATCATCAGCGCTACATGCTTTTTGTTTGCGGTTAGCTCACTGATATTACCTCCGTACTATTTTACACAGCTCGTCAACCCGTTTTTAGTATTGATGATGTTTTGTTTGGTGTACATACCTTATGTATATCTACAGGCTTATAGACGCAAGCGTCCGGGCTCTATTTATTCTTTGTCAAGTTCCATCTCGTTAATGATAGTCTTCGCTATTTCATTATTTCACTACTGGGGATTTATTCCGCAGTTGCAGGTTGTCAGCTTTTTGGGTTATGTGAGCTTTTTCTTTTTACAATCACTTGTCCTTTCTCATCGTGTGTCGTTTGCGTTAAAAAGCGCTCAAAAGCAAGCCGAGCAAGGCCTGAAAGCCAAGACAGAGTTTTTAAGTACCATGAGCCACGAGATAAGAACACCTCTTAACTCGGTAGTTGGCATGAGCCATTTGTTGCTTAAAAATGATCCGCGCCAGGATCAGCTGGAACAATTGGACGTGATAATATTCTCTGCAAATAATTTGTTAGCTATAGTAAATGACATATTAGACTACAACAAGATTGAGGCAGGAAAAATATCTTTTGAGCATATTGCAATGGATGTGACAGCTATCGCGCGCAACGTGGTTAGCAGTCTACAAACATCAGCAGAAGATAAGGGCATAGCGCTTAAATTAACGGTAGATGAGCATATAAAAAGTAAAGTGTTGAGCGACCCGATCCGTTTGTCGCAGGTGATAACTAACCTGGTGCATAACGCCATCAAATTTACACCCTCCGGATATGTGGAAGTAAGCATAACCATGTTGGAACAAAATGAATCAACCATCCAACTGAAAATAGCTGTTAAAGACACGGGTATTGGTATATCAAAAGACAAGCAGGCACTAATATTTGAACGTTTTACTCAGGCTGATTCATCAACATCAAGAGGCTTCGGTGGGACCGGCCTTGGACTGGCTATCAGTAAACGTATCCTCGAGCTTCAAAGCTCTTCACTGGAGCTTATCAGCGAGGAAGGAAAGGGATCGGTATTTTATTTTATTCAGACTTTTGAGAGAGCAGGGGAGTCATTACCTGAGCGGGAGTTGAAAAATAAGCTGCCAAAAGAGGGCAAACCATTTGCCGGAATAGATATTTTATTGGTGGAAGATAATCCGTTGAATGTAATGGTTGCCCAGACATTCCTTAAACGTTGGGGTGCCGGCATTGATGTAGCCATAAATGGTGCGGAAGCACTTAATAAGTTAGATGTAAGCAAGCATAAGCTTATTTTAATGGATCTGCATATGCCGGTTATGGACGGTTATCAGGCTGCTAAAATTATGCGCGAAAAAGGTATCACTATCCCTATAATAGCCTTAACGGCAAATTTGCCCGACGAAGTAAAACAGGATATACAAAATGCAGGTATTGATGATATTGTTGTAAAGCCTTTTCTACCCGACGAATTGTACAGCAAGGTATGGCAACACATCTTTAAATAAATACAATTAGTGATCGGTTATTGCATCCAAGAGATAGGAAACAAAAAACCCTTCAAATCATATAGTTTGAAGGGTTTGTTTTTGTGTTGAGTGATCCCGCTGGGATTCGAACCCAGGACCCCAACATTAAAAGTGTTATGCTCTACCAGCTGAGCTACGGAATCATTTAACCGTGTTGGTTAAAGTGGTGCAAATATAGGGTTTATCAATACATGCTGCAAGCTATTTTTTAATATATTTTTAAGCACTTCATCCACAGTAAACTACAATGAAAAAATGCCTATTTTACCCTTATCACCAGCCAATAAAACCAGTTTTCCGTTTTTTGCCTTGCGGCAAACGTTGAAGCTAGTTGTATCAATTTGTTGCCAGGTGCGTCCACCGTCGGTGGTGAAATTGCTTCCGGTTGTCCCTGTAGAAATATAATCTGCATCTTTTATGCATTCCACACACGATTGATAACCTGAAGGAATGGATGAATGTTCATATCCATTTTTAATGCTAGCTCCCTTAAAGTAAACAGCTGTTCCTTCAGTCTCCTTATTGTTGGAGTAGTCTCCGCCTACAAATGCTAAACCATATAAAGCCAATGAAAATGCCCCTTGGCTTTCTTTTCCTTGAGCTATCGGGAGATTCACACTGAACCATTGTTCATATTTAGGCCCTGCGGTAAAATACCGCGCAACTTTCCCTCCGGTTACAAAACCCACAAAACCGTCATTTTCTAACCTGATGCAAGTTCCGCTTGCCGCAAAAGCCGCCTCACCTTCTTCGGCGTCTGGTCGATTTGGCAATATATGCCAACTATCGCCGCAGTCATTCGTTTCCAGTAATAAAAACTTTCTATCAATAGGGTCGCCTAAAATTAAGCCATGTTTTTTATTAGAAAAATCCATGGCATCTAAAAAATAGGCTTTGTCATCGTTTCTATATTTTAATTGCCAGTTAGCGCCGCCATCTGTTGTTTTTAGTATCAGGGCAGGTGTTCCTGAACTCATAATAATGGCTTCCTTATCAGAAAATGCTTCAATATCTCTAAAGTCGGCCTTTTCAAAACCTTTAACCTGCTGCCATTTCCAGGTAAGGCCACCGTCATGCGTTATAGCGGTGTAACCGCCGGTACTGCTTAGCCATGCCACTTTATTATTTACCACAGATAATCCACGGATGCTTACCGGTTTATTGGTCTCAATTACCTGTATCTTTTGGGCGCTTAAACCTAAACTGGTTGCGGTTAAAACGAGTGTTATTATCAGCAGATGTATAGTTTTCATAGGAGAATGCGTCAACCTAAATTAAGCATTTTGCACGATTGAGTGATGGAGCGGTATATTTTATTTATTTAATCGCTAATTAACCGAAAGCATTATATTTGCATCCCCGAATAAGTGGCCGGTTTTTT
>CAMLFI010000381.1 GCA_946479225.1 uncultured Mucilaginibacter sp.
GTACATGTACATCCATATCATGCGCAACATCTAAAACACCTAAGGCAGAAAAATCAGAAGTGGATGCAAATATTGCGTCAGGCGGCTCGGGCAGGCTTAGCAGTTGGCGGGTAGCCGTAGCGCCGAGTTCTTTTGTCCAGGCGTTTTTCATTATCAGCTCGTCAACAACCGGGATGTTGTGCTTTTTAAGCGCCTTTATATACCCATCGCGGCGTTGCTTAAATATGTTCAGATTTTGGGGGCCCTCCAGCAAAGCAATGCGTTTGTAACCCTGTTCAATCAAGTGTTCAACGGCTTCCATTGATGCCTGCTCGTTATCGTTGATAACTTTCAGGGTTTCCAGTTCGGTGGCCACACGGTCAAACTGTATCAGTTGGATGCCGTGGTCTATGACATTTTTTAAATGGCTTATATCCTCTGTTTCAACAGACATGGAGATCACAATACAATCAACATGCTGGTTAACCAGCGCGTTAACACATTTTATCTCTTTAGCTACCGACTCGTTAGACTGGCAGATGATGAGGTTATAATTCTGATTATTGGTGATCTCTTCAATACCGGCAATAACGTTCGAAAATATGTTCTGATTAATGCGCGGCACCACTACGCCAATAGTATGGCTTTTGCCCATACGCAGGTTAGAGGCCAAAACATTACGCTTATAATTAAGCTCGGCTGCTGTTTTATGCACCAGCTTTTTGGTCTCCTCGTTTACGTGATTACTGTTGTTAAGCGCCCGCGAAACTGACGATGCAGTAATGTTAAGCCTTTCGGCTATATCGTAAATCGTAACGCGCTTTTTAGGTTTCATGGAATTATTACAAATATGATAAAAATAATTGCCTGCAATCGATTGCATATTAAAAAAAAGATTTAATTTCGTTGCTCAAACGAATACCCAATTAATAAATCGACAATTATTTATAATTAATTAATATACAGCATGTTACTTTTAGGGATAGATATCGGCACCTCATCAGTTAAAGTATCGGTTGTTGATGCTGCAACGCAAAAAACGATCGCATCAGCCGCATATCCCGATACTGAATCGCCAATAACATCTTTGCAATTAGGTTGGGCAGAACAATCGCCCGAGATGTGGTGGCAGCAGGCACAGCAGGCAATAGGCTTGTGTAACAGCACCCAAAAGTACGATCCGAAAGACATATCAGCCATTGGTATTGCTTACCAGATGCACGGGTTGGTATTGGTTGATAAAGAGCAAAAATTATTGCGCGACAGTATTATCTGGTGCGATAGCCGCGCGGTTGAACTGGGCGAAGAAGCATTTGACGCTATTGGTCATGATGTTTGCTTATCGCATCTGCTAAACTCACCGGGCAACTTTACCGCCTCTAAACTGGCATGGGTAAAAAAGAACGAGCCGGAGATCTACGCTCAAATTGATAAAATAATGCTGCCTGGTGATTACATCGCCATGAAACTTACCGGCGATATCACTACTTCTATTTCTGCTTTGTCTGAAGGTGTTTTCTTTGATTTTAAGAACAACAGCATCTCTAAAGATATTATTAACCATTACGGCTTTGAAGAAAGTTTCTTCCCTGTTGTAAAACCTGTATTTTCTGACCATGGCCAGATAACTGCAAGCATTGCAGATAAACTGGGCCTTAAAGCAGGAATCCCGGTTGCTTATAAAGCAGGCGACCAGCCCAACAACGCGCTTTCGTTAAACGTATTAAACGCGGGCGAGGTAGCTGCTACGGCGGGTACATCAGGCGTTATATATGGTGTGAGCGATGATTTGACTTACGATCCGCAATCGCGTGTAAATACATTCGCGCACGTAAATTATAGCGAAGAAGAAAAACGTACAGGGGTATTGCTTTGCATTAACGGAACAGGCAGCATGTACCGCTGGACCAAAAACCTTTTTGGCTCGGCAGTAAGCTATCAGCAAATGAACGAAATAGCCAACCACGCTCCTATTGGCTGCGACGGTTTGCGCATATTACCTTTCGGTAACGGTGCAGAGCGTATGCTGAATAACGAGTTGGTAGGCGTGCATTTCCATCATATTGATTTAAACCTGCATACACAGGCACATATTTTCCGTGCGGTGCAAGAGGGTATTGCTTGCGCGTTCCGTTACGGTGTTGATATTATGCGCGAAAACGGCATGAGTCCGACGGTTATCCGTGCAGGCAAGGCTAATTTATTTTTAAGCGACCTGTTTGCACAAACGTTTGTTAACGCTACAGGCATACCTGTTGAACTATACAAAAATGATGGCAGTGTTGGCGCGGCTTTAGGCGCAGGTATTGGCGCGGGCATATTTAACAATCCGGCTGAAGCTTTCAGCAATATGCACCCGGTGCAATTGATAGAACCTACATCAAAAATGTTTGAGCCGGTTTACCAGGAATGGAAAGGTTTGCTTACACAGCAGCTAACCATATTAAAAGACAAACAATTACACGCAGTAAATTAATAATCCGAAATATTAAAGTAATTAACAAATAAAACTAATGGCAAAAATAGTAACAGGCGAAAAAGAGTTTTTCAAAGGGATCGGTCAGATCAAATTTGAAGGTTTAGGATCAGACAATCCGTTGGCATTTCGTTGGTATGACGAGAACAGGGTTGTAGCGGGTAAAACCATGAAAGACCATTTTAAGTTTGCAGGTGCATACTGGCATTCATTTGTAGGCAATGGTGGCGATCCTTTCGGCGGACCAACTCATGAGTTTGAGTGGGACAAAAAAGCTGACGCGGTTGAGCGCGCTAAAGACAAAATGGACGCTGCGTTTGAGTTTTTAACTAAAATGAACCTGCCTTACTACTGTTTCCATGATGTAGACGTAGTTGATTATACTAATGACATTAAAGAGAACGATCGCCGTTTACAGGCTTTAGTTGAGTACGCTAAGCAAAAACAAGCCGAAAGCGGTGTAAAATTGCTTTGGGGTACTGCTAACCTGTTCTCGCATGCACGTTACATGAACGGTGCTTCTACCAACCCTGATTTCCATGTATTAACTCATGGTGCTGCCCAGGTTAAAGCTGCTTTAGATGCTACTATCGCTTTAGGTGGCGAGAACTATGTATTCTGGGGTGGTCGTGAAGGTTACATGACCTTGTTGAACACAGACATGAAACGCGAGCAAGAGCACTTGGCTAAGTTTTTACATGCTGCTAAAGATTATGCCCGCAAACAAGGCTTTAAAGGAAACTTCTTTATTGAGCCAAAACCTTGCGAGCCTACTAAACACCAGTACGATTATGATTGTGCTACCGTGTTTGGTTTCTTACAGAAATACGATCTGTTGAAAGACTTTAAGATCAACATTGAAGTTAACCACGCTACATTGGCCGGCCATACTTTCCAACATGAGTTACAGGTTGCTGCTGATGCCGGCCTGTTAGGTTCAATCGACGCAAACCGTGGCGACGTGCAAAACGGATGGGATACTGACCAGTTCCCTAACGACATCAACGAAATTACCGAAGCTATGCTGATCATCCTG
>CAMLFI010000382.1 GCA_946479225.1 uncultured Mucilaginibacter sp.
TACCTGCAGGATCTTTTAATGCAGCAGGCGTGCCTTTGCCCGTCATTTTAACTTTGGTTACGGTGGTCCCGTCGGCCTTTTCCTTAACCTTCTTTTTAACTTCGACTTTATTTTTTGTAGTATCCAGAGATTGAGCTTCTGCGGTTTGGACTATCCAAGCCAAGCTTGCTGTGAGTAAAATTAAACTGAGCTTCTTCATGGTATTTGTTATGTTTTTATTGTACGTAACAAATAAGTTGCCAAAAATGCTTGTTGGGTTAATTTAAATGATACTTTTTTAATTGAATGCGTGGATGAATGTGGTGATTGCTAAGGAGATATGCTGACAAACCCCGCTCACAGTCATCATCAAAGAAAACATTGTGTAGCAAGGATGGTTTTAAACGGACAGTTTAAAGGCTATACAACACCGGGATGAAGTTGAAATATCATTTAAGGCAAATTATACTGATAGCAGCATGTGTAATCTGCTATAGTTACAGCAAAGCGCAAACTCTACCGGTTGATTCGCTCAAAACCGATTCGCTACACAAAACAGCACAACCGGTTGAATCACTCTCGGGGCAGTATGATGTAGGCGACCTTGTCCAGGATATTTTTCGCCCGCGACAAAAACCCGACCCCTTAAAAAAGCGATCGGGCATTACTATCATCCCAAATGTGGCGGCCAACCCCAGTATTGGCGCACAAATAGGCATCAAAGCCGTCGCCGGTCGTAAATTGGGGACTGATCCTAACACGCTTATGTCGGTAGCGGCCACGTCGGCCTCTGTCACAACCAAGGGCATCATTTATTTTTATATCAACCATAACATTTACACCCCCGGCAATAAGTGGAACCTGCAGGGTAACTTGGTGGTGGCCAAAACCGTAACGCCCGATTTTGGCCTGGGTATTGGACAGCCCCCGGCAACAGGTAACGCTGCCGACCAGGTACTGGCTAATGCCAACCGTAAGGGCCGGGCACTCCACTCGCTCTACTTCAACTTTAGAGAAAAGGTATATAAGGAAATTGATAAGGGCCTTTTTGTTGGTGCCGGTGTATCGTTTGATATCCGCCGCAATATTGATGAAGGTGCCGCGGGCAATAACCCAACACCTTACAATATTTATAGCGACCGCTATGGCTTTGCGCGAGACCGGTATACCGCCAATGCCTTGTTATTTAATGTTCAGTACACCACGCGCGATAATTTGAACCGGCCCTATAAAGGCCTTTATGTAGACGCCGGCTTCCGCGCCAACCAAAGCTGGATGGGCAGCAGCAGGAACGCGCTGCAGTTCACTACAGATTTTCGCAAGTATTTCAGTCTGTCAACCAACCATCCTGAGCATGTTATAGCCTTTTGGAATTGGGGATCGTACCTGTTAAGCGGAGCGGTGCCTTACCTTGAGTTGCCGGGTACGGCAAAAGATGCCGGGTTCCGCAGCGGGCGGGGTTATACTACCGCCTATTTTAAAGGTACGCAATACAACTACTCCGAAGTTGAGTACCGCTTCCCCATTACCAATAATAAATTTTTGAGCGGTGTTGCCTTTTTAAACATGCAAACCGCTAACGACGAAGCAGGCGCTAAACTATTTGAACATTGGCAGCCGGGTTATGGCGGTGGCCTGCGGGTTTTGTTTAACAAAGCCACCCGCACCAACCTATGCCTGGATTATGCCTGGGGCAGGTACGGCGCCCGGGGATTTTTTCTGGGGCTGAACGAGGCTTTTTAGCTGCTCTAAATAGAGTCGTAAAACTATAGGGCGATGAGATAAAAAAATAAATAATATTTGGATTTAAGATTTATTAAATTCACATTTGTAGTGTACTACTTAACTAATACACTATGATACAATTTAACAATTTGTCTTTTGGTTATTCGAGCAAAAAACTGCTATACGAGAATTTAACGCTATCTATAAAAAGCGGAAGTATCTACGGTTTGTTGGGGAAAAACGGAGCGGGCAAATCTACCCTGCTTAAGAACATGGTAGGCACATTGTTCCCGGTTCATGGCAGCGTTACGGTTAACGGCATGTCGCCCAAAAGTCGGAAGCCCTCTTTTTTGCAAACCATCTATTATATAGCCGAAGATGTTTATGTACCCTCTTTAACCATTAAACAATATCAAAACCTGTTCGCTCCGTTTTATCCGCTTTTTGATAATGAGGCATTTTACAGGTATTTGCAGGAGTTGGAAGTAGAGGTTAAGGGCAAGTTGAACAGTCTTTCATTTGGTCAGCAAAAAAAGTTTGTAATAGCCTTTGCGCTGGCTTGCAACACCAAAGTTTTGTTGTTAGACGAGCCCACCAACGGGCTGGATATCCCATCGAAAGCGCAATTCCGCAAACTAATTGCGTCTGTAATGAACGAGGATAGGATAATTTTTATTTCTACGCACCAGATCCGCGATCTGGAAAACATGATAGACCAGGTGATTATAGTTGATAATGGCAAACTGCTTGTACACTCCTCTATTAATGATATTGCCGACAAGGTTTGCTTTAAAACGGTAACGGAAGTGCCAAAAGGTGTAAAAGTGCTGTATTCAGAAAAAATGCTCAGGGGAACATCCGTCATTATAGAAAATATTAACGGCGAAGACTCGGCCCTTAACCTGGAACACTTTTTCAATGGCGTAACCGAGAACCCCGCAATGGCCAAGCAATTATTCCCAACCAATTAACCTATCACCATGAACGACATTTTAAACCTGAATAGATTTGGGCTTTTACTAAAAAAGACCCTGCTTGAACGCCCTGCGCAAATTATGGGCCTTATGGGGGCTATACTTTGTTTTACGTTTATACTTTACGCGGTAATAGTGTATTTAATTGCTTATTCACCGGCGCAAAATCTTGCATTTATATGGGGGCTAACAGGTGGCGGCACTGTTTTGGCTTCGTTTATATTTGGCTATTTTAATACCAATGCCAGCGGCTCGGCCTACTTAACACTCCCGGCCTCGGTTTTTGAAAAATGGCTTTGCGGTGTTTTGATAGCGGGGGTGCTGTTTCTGGCCGTTTTCCTGGGGTTTTTCAGGTTGATGGACTATGGCTTTGTTACGGCTTATCATAACAGCCTTGATAAAAGCAGTCCGCTTTACCAAAAGCTTTATGATCAGGCTTATATCTACCCTTTTACCAACAGCAATGTAGTAGCAAAAACCCTGGGAATGTGGGCAAGTTTTGCCGGAGCAATGTTGTTGGGTTCTTTGTATTTTAACCGCGTAGCTATAGTTAAAGTTGCGTTGATAGTTTGTGGCGTATTAGGTGTAATTTACGGGCTTAACCTGGTGGTTGCTAACTTGCTTTTTCCTAACGTTGACATTGCCTTTCCGTATGCCGCTGTTATTATCAAGGTAAAATCAGAAACCGGTGTTCTTGCACTTCCGCAAACGGCACGTGGCGTTTCTGATGCGTTTATTAATTATATATTGCCCATAACGCTATGGCTTACAGCCTTTATCAGACTTAAAGAGAAGGAGGTTTAATGGATT
>CAMLFI010000383.1 GCA_946479225.1 uncultured Mucilaginibacter sp.
TTTACGATATACCTGCGGATAAGATCCAGATAATAGAGCACGGCGTGCCTGATCTGGAAGCGCCGAAGGACAACCCTATTAAAAATCTTACCCCCTTTAAAAACCACAGAGCCTTGCTAACTTTTGGTTTGATAAGCCGTAACAAAGGCTTGGAAACCGTTGTACGGGCGTTACCAAAAATAGTCCAAAAGCATCCGGATGTTACTTATGTGGTGCTGGGAAACACCCATCCGGGAGTTTTAAAAAACTCGGGCGAGGAATACCGGGATCATTTAAAAACATTGGCCAGCCAGCTTGGCGTGTCTCAAAATCTGTGCTTCATTAATAAATTTGTTGCCGAAGAAGAGCTTATACAATACCTTTCGGCTGCCGAAATTTATGTTACGCCTTATCTTAATGTAGCGCAAATAACAAGTGGGACACTGTCATACGCCGTAGGAGCCGGTGCCGCAATAGTATCAACGCCTTACTGGCATGCTACCGAATTGCTGGCCCACAACCGCGGAAGATTGTTTGATTTTAAGAACGCCGAAGCGCTGGCCGATATAGTAATTGAGCTGCTTGATCAGGACCGCGTGTTAAATGAACTTAAGAACAATGCCTACGAGTACGGCCTGCATTTACGCTGGCCGGTTGTTGGGGCAGAGTATATTCGAGTGGCCCAGGAAGCGTGCTACACCCACGACTTTAGGGACAAGATACTTAAGAACAGCATTGTGGACCCTGAAGTGATGCCGAAATTCAGCCTGGCGCACGTTATTAGGCTTACTGATGATACAGGTATAGTACAGCATGCCAAATACGGCATTCCTAACTTAAAAGAAGGGTATTGTCTGGACGACAACTCCCGGGCGCTGATAATGGCGCTGATGGCGCACAAACGCAACAACAGTAAAGAAGCTTTTGATCTGCTGCCCATCTACTTAAGCTATATCCACTACATGCAAACGGATGATGGTAACTTTCGTAACTTTTTAAGTTTTAACCGCATGTACCTGGACGATATTGGGTCCGAGGATTCATTTGGCCGTACCATATGGGCATTGGGTTACCTGATCGGTGGGGCATCAAGCAACTCGTACCGCGAATTTGCAACCGAAATATTCCAGAAATCGTTCGCTCACTTCCGCTCGCTCAGGTATCTGCGCGGTATGGCTAATACTATTATTGGTATTGCTCATTACCTGAAAGTTCATCCTACTGATGATGGAATGATGAACGAAATGATACGCCTTACCACTCCTCTGGTTGAAGCATATGAAAATACGCGCGCCGACGATTGGGAATGGTTTGAGGATGGCATGACCTATGATAATGCCATACTACCGCTTGCCCTCCTGCACTCCTGCGAGCTAACAGGCGATGAGCACGTAAAAGCCATAGCATTAACCACTATGGAGTTTTTGGATAAGCTTACGCTGTCTAATGGCTACCTGAGCCCTGTTGGTAACGATGGCTGGTACTATCGTGGTGGTACGTTCCCAACTTACGACCAGCAGGCTATTGAAACCATGGCTATGGTGCTGATGCATTTTCAGGCTTACCAGATCTTCAGGAAACCGGAGCATATCGAGAAAATGTTCCTGAGTTATAAATGGTTCCTAGGCGAGAATACTTTGCGTGCACCGCTGTATGACCATGAAACCAAAGGCTGTTGCGACGGCTTGCTGCCAACCGGGATTAACCGTAACCAGGGCGCAGAAAGTACGCTGGCTTACCTGATATCGCACCTTACCGTGTTGCAAGCTTTCGAGCTGGAATACGAGTATAATAAGCTATCTCAAAAAAAACTGGTAAGCGCTAAATGAAGGTAGCCGTTTTGTCGCCCGTTGCCTGGCGCACACCGCCCAGGCACTACGGGCCTTGGGAGCAAGTAGCATCCAACATAGCCGAAGGAATATTAAAATTAGGTGCAGAAGTTACCTTATTTGCCACCGGCGATTCAATCACCGCAGGTAAACTGGAATCAATTTGCGAGACCGGTTATGAAGAGGATAGAACGCAGGATGCCAAAGTGCTGGAGTGCCTGCACATCAGCAACCTCATGGAAAAAGCCCATGAGTTTGATATCATTCATAACAACTTTGATTTTCTGCCGCTAACCTATTCGCGTTTGGTAAAAGCGCCGTTTATAACAACTATACACGGCTTTTCATCGCCGCGGATAGTCCAGGTATATAAAAAGTATAGCAGCAGTAGCCATTACGTTTCTATAAGCAACTCAGACAGAAGCCCCGAACTGAACTACTTGGCAACCGTTTACAATGGGTTAGATGCGGCTAAATTTATTTTTAATGAGTATCCACAGGACTATTTGTTATCATTTAGCAGGATCCATCCTGATAAGGGAATAGCCGAAGCGATAGCCATCGCTAAAAAAACTAACTATAAATTGCTTATTGCCGGCATTATACAGGACGAGCGCTATTTTAAGGAAAAGGTAGAACCCTTGTTAGATGAGCAAATACAATACATAGGCAGCGCGGGGCCAGAGAAGCGCAATTGCCTTTTAGGCGATGCCATAGCGCTGCTGCATCCCATAAATTTTAATGAACCTTTTGGTTTAAGCGTTGCCGAAGCCATGCTTTGTGGAACGCCGGTTATTGCCTTCAACCGCGGATCAATGCCGGAGCTAGTAAAGGATGGCGAAACCGGATTTTTAGTACAGAATGTTGATGAAGCGGTAGATGCCGTTAAGGACGTTAAGCGTCTTAAACGAGCTTATTGCCGTGAGTGGGCGGAGAGCAAATTCTCAAGCAAAAAAATGGCGGAGGATTATTTTGAGCTGTATAAAAAGATATTGAAGTAAATCTTCTTTGTCATTGCGAGGTACGAAGCAATCGCGAACTGTGTATACATGCGTGCGATTGCTTTGTGCCTCGTAATGACAAGTATTTTAATCTACCCCGTCTTCCTTAAATTTAGCCATCAGGTCATCCAGATCAACTTCTGCAAATGAGGTGGAATAATCAGACAAACCGTAAGGAATTATCAGTTTGTTTTTATGGATGATAGATCCGCATGAATAAATCACATTGGGCACATAACCTTCGCGTTCCTCGCTATTAGGGATCAATAAGGGCTCTTTTAAGCGGCCAATTTCCACCTGTGGGTCATCCAGTTTAAGCAAACTTGCACCGAGCACATAGCGCCGCATTGGGCCTACGCCGTGGGTTATCACTATCCAGCCGTGTTCTGTTTCAATTGGCGAGCCGCAGTTACCTATTTGTATAAACTCCCAGGCGAACTTCGGCTTTTGCAGCAACATCGGTTTTTCCCAGATGTTGATCTTGTCCGAATACATAATATAATTATTGCAGCCATCAATACGCGATATCATGGCGTATTTGCCATTTATTTTGCGGGGGAAAAGCGCCAGGTTTTTGTTTTGGGCACCCGCGCCGTACAAAGGCATTATCTTAAAATTATAAAAATCGTTGGTTTGTAGCAGCTTCGGCATTATAAGCGAACCATCGT
>CAMLFI010000384.1 GCA_946479225.1 uncultured Mucilaginibacter sp.
CTCTTTTTAAATTCCTTTTTATAACACTTCTTACGCTAAGCACCTTCGGAGTGCAGGCCCAAAAAAGAAAGCCGCTTTTTCCTGAAGCTCCGGGCATTGTATCGTATACGTACCGCACCTATTTTCAGAAAGACATGGCGGGCACGCTTGATATTGTTAAACAAAACGGCATTACCGATATGGAGTTTTCTAATCTGTTCGGTCGCACAGCTGATGATATCAGGAAACTATTGGATGAACGCGGCATAAAATGCTCATCATTCGGTGTAAACTATGAGGACGCCGTTGAGAAAACCGAAATGGTAGCGGCAAATGCCAAAAAATTAGGCGCTACTTATGTAAGGGTGGCGGCTATACCCCACAAAGGTAAATTCACATTGGAAGATGCAAAAGGTGTGGTTGAAACCTTTAACTGCGTTGGTCAAACGCTAAAAGAGCGTTATGGCCTAACGTTTATTTACCACAACCACGGTTTTGAGTTTGAGCCATATGAAGACGGGACGCTATATGATTATATTGTAAAGAATACCGATAAACGTTATGTTAGTTTTGAGTTGGATATACTTTGGGCTTTCTTCCCGGGGCATGACCCTGCTCAGCTTATCAAACGTTATGGTAAACGGTACAAAGCGCTCCACTTAAAAGATCTTCGCAAAGGGGTAAA
This sequence comes from uncultured Mucilaginibacter sp., assembly GCA_946479225.1. The sequence continues at coordinate 665 of CAMLFI010000384.1, forward strand.
GGGAAACCTATCCGGCGGAACATCTGTAGAAAACGATGTGGTGTTGGGAACAGGCCAAATTGATATTCCTGCAGTAATTAAAGCAGCCAAAAAAGCGGGCATTAAACATTATTATATTGAGGATGAGAGCAGCTCATCAATTACCCAGGTGCCTTTAAGTATTGCCTATTTACAGGGATTACAGAAATAACTTAAACCAGATATTCAAACAAGGTTTGGTCGCGGTTAAGCTCTATTATTTCAAAGCGATAGTCTTTCATGCGCTGTAACAGGCCGTCGTAATCTTCGCGGTTAGATAGTTCTATTCCTACCAACGCCGGCCCTTGCTCCTTCTCTGTTTTTTTGATGAATTCAAAGCGAGTAATATCATCATGCGGACCTAATACGTTGTTGACAAAAAGCTTCAAAGCACCCGGCCGCTGCGGAAATCGAACGATAAAATAATGTTTCAAGCCTTCGTACAGCAGCGATTTCTCCTTTATCTCGGCCATGCGGTCAATATCATTATTGCCGCCGCTGATAACGCACACCACCTTTTTACCGCGGATGTTGTCTGCACAGGCATCAAGTGCGGCAACAGACAACGCGCCGGCAGGTTCGACAACTATGGCATCCTCGTTATAAAGGGTCAATATAGTTGTGCAGGCTTTGCCTTCCGGGACGGTAAGTATGTCATCTAATACATTCTTACAAATACCGAAAGTGATATCACCCACGCGTTTAACAGCCGCGCCATCCACAAAACGGTTAATGGTATCCAAGGTGACAGGTCCGCCGTTTTCAATAGCTTTTAGCATAGATGGCGCGCCCTCAGGCTCAACACCAATTATCTGTATCGCCGGATTTTGATTCTTTAAAAAAGTGCCCACCCCTGCCGAGAGGCCGCCCCCGCCAACGGGCATAATCACCACATCAACTCCGGGTAAGTCATCCAATATCTCAACACCGACTGTGCCCTGGCCTTCAATAACACTCAGATTATCAAAAGGCGGCACAAAGGTCATGTTGTTATTGGCAGTATATTTCAGCGCTTCGGCAAGGCAATCATCAAAAGTATCTCCAACTAAAATTATCTCTACGTTGCCATCGCCAAACATTTCGGTTTGTTTAACTTTTTGGCGGGGGGTTATTTCGGGCATAAATATTACACCTTTTATGTCCATCTTTTTGCAGGAGAATGCCACGCCCTGCGCATGATTACCCGCGCTTGCGCAAACCACGCCTCTGTTCAACTCATCAACATTAAGCTGACTTATCATATTGTAAGCGCCCCTTAACTTATAAGACCGCACAACCTGCAGATCCTCGCGTTTGAGGTAGATCTCGGCCTGATATTTTTCAGATAGTTTAGCATGCCTGATGAGCGGCGTATGTTTGGCTACATTTTTTAACCTCTGCGCCGCTGCCCTTGAATCTAAATTACCGTTCATTATAATATTCGTATCAAAAAAAAAACGTTACTTTTCAAAGGTAACGGTTTTTTGGGTTAGAGATTAGTGATTAGAAATCGATAGTTAGTTTTCCATATATTTGATTAACTAAATCTCTGATATGAAATTTCATCCATTGGTACTAATGCTTTTGATTGCCATTGTAGTGCTTGGCGCTATTTTACATATCTATTATCATCACTACGCTCTTGCCATGTTAACCATTCTTCCGATTATACCGGCAATTATGAATAAAAAGCTTCGGGATAATCTGATTAGTCGATAATCTCAACCAATATTACTTTCCGCCTAAACGTTCGCAGCCAGCCAGTCGCCAACTTCGCTGGTTTTGTAAGCTTTGTTTTTGCCTGAAAGATCCTCGGTAACTATACCATCAGCTAATGATTTGTTAACTACAACACGAATCGCTTCAGCTTCCTCTGTCAAACCAAACGCATCCTCAAACATCATAGCAGCTGATAAAACTGTTGCCAACGGGTTAGCAATATCTTTGCCTGCAGCCTGCGGATATGAACCGTGTATAGGCTCATATAACGATGTGTGAACACCTTTTGATGCCGATGGCATTAATCCCATTGATCCGGAAATAACTGATGCCTCATCGGTTAAAATATCGCCAAACAGGTTTTCTGTTATCAATACGTCATAGCTATTAGGCCATTGTACCAAACGCATGGCAACAGCGTCAACAAACTCATAGCTTACAGTAACTTCCGGATAATCTTTCTCCATAGCCTGTACCGTTTGTCTCCAAAGGCGTGATGTTTCAAGTACGTTAGCTTTGTCAACACAGCAAAGTTTTTTGCTGCGGGTCATGGCCAGCTCAAAGCCTAATTTGGCCAGGCGGGTTACTTCATCTTTGGTATAAGTACAGGTATCAAAAGCCGTATTGCCATCTTCTGAACGCCCGCGTGCACCAAAATAAATACCGCCTGTTAGCTCACGTAGAATTATCAGGTCGGTACCTTCAATACGCTCGCGCTTTAGCGGTGAGTTATCAATTAACGATGGGAAAGTAAAAGTCGGGCGTACGTTAGCATATAAGCCTAAAGCCTTACGCATTTTTAACAAACCTTGCTCAGGGCGCACCTTTGCGGTTGGGTCGTTATCAAAACGTGGGTGGCCAATTGCGCCGAAAAGTACGGCATCAGCTGCCATACATATTTCGTGGGTAGAGTCTGGATAAGGCTCTCCTACCGCATCGATAGCGGCGGCGCCGGTTAAACCTGCTGTCCAGGCAATTTCATGACCGAATTTTGCGGCAACCGCGTTTGATACTTTTACTGCCTGATCTATAACCTCAGGACCAATTCCGTCTCCTGCTAAAAGGGCGATGTTTAATTTCATT
>CAMLFI010000385.1 GCA_946479225.1 uncultured Mucilaginibacter sp.
CCTACGGATGGCTCACCTCAAAAAATCAGCATACCATTTACCAGATGATTTAATAATACGCTGTTGCGTATCAAAATCAATGTATATTATTCCGAAGCGCGGGTGATACCCCTCTGCCCATTCAAAGTTATCTGTAAGCGTCCAAATAAAGTAGCCGTTTACCTTGCAGCCCTCGTTTTTAGCTTTAAGTACTTGCTGCAGATAATCCTGTAAATAAGCAACACGTAAAGGGTCATGGACACTGCCATCCTCGTGTTTATCAGGAAATGCCGCGCCGCTTTCGGTAAGGTATATTTTTTTGATCTGTGGGTATTGGTTGTATTTGTGCAGCATGTGGTAAATAGATTGCGGCCACACCTCCCACCCCATTGCCGTTACAGGTACATTACGTTTTTCAGCTTTAACCAAAGTAGCGTGTATGTAGGGCGTAAAAAAGGAATATTTCACAATTTCCCGCGTGTAATTTTGCAGACCGATAAAATCAAAGTCAAAGGCCAGGTTCTCCTCATCGCCGGGTAACATATACTTTTTAATACCCTTTAGCACCGGCAAGTCCTCAAACGGGTAGCCTAAACCCAATACCGGTTCAATAAATAAGCGATTAAGCAGTGTATCAACCCTTTTGGCTGCAGCAATATTACGTGGCTTATCAGAGTAAGGTTCAATGTATGAGCACGAGAATGTTGTTCCGATTTCGGCATCAGGAAGTATCTCCCGTAACATCTTCCCCCCTGCCGCTATACTTAAAGTAGCATGATGAACAGCGGGCAGAAAATTGCTTAAACCGGTTTTACCAGGGGCATGTATACCGAAGAAATATCCCGCACCTGTAAACACCGAAGGTTCGTTCATTACCATCCAATGTTTGACACGATCGCCGAAGGCACGGGCACAAATTCCAACAAAATCTGTAAACCAGGTAGCAACCTCGCGGTTAGTCCACCCGCCTTTAAGTTCAAGTGCGTGTGGCAGATCCCAATGATATAACGTTGGCCAGGGTTCAATACCCAGCGCCAAGCAATAATCAATTATTTTATTATAATGATCAATCCCGGCCTGGTTAACATCGCCCGTACCGTTTGGCATTATGCGCGACCATGAAATAGAAAACCTGAAATTTGGAATATTAAGCTGTTTTATCAGATCAATATCGTTCTGATACTGGTTATAAAAATCGCAGGCCGTATAATGGTGGCTGTTGCCGCGTATTTTGCCTTTTTTTCGGGCAAATACATCCCAAATAGATTCGCCTTTGCCATCGGCATCGTGCGCGCCCTCAATTTGTACAGCAGCGGTTGAAACACCCCAGATAAAGTCGTCGCCAAAAAGCGCCTTACTAACAGGTGTGTTGTTGTTAAAAGATTCCATTAAATTGAGCTAACGAGCAGCCCAAATTGTATATTATAATTTGATAAAAAAAATCCCTTTAGCGGATTAGTGAATAAAAGACGACCTCATGCTTTTTGAGATCATCCAATCGCGTAAGCTGTTAATCAAATTGATGAAGTATTTCATGCTCTATTTCTTTATGATACTAAGGTACAGCGGTGATGTGACGCTACTATAACAACAACATTATCATATTGTTAAGCAAATTTTTAGTTTTAGGATATTAAATCTTAATTGCAATACTTATTTTTAGCTCAACCCGCTCTATATATGGAAATAAGCTATTACGATATAACACTTGCTTTCGGATTATCTGAAGTATTACTTGCCATTGCTAAAAGATCAAAAAACACGCAGGTTAAGAGTAAGGCCGATAAAAATTCCTTGCTCGTCCTCTGGGTATGTATTGCGGGAGGCTTATTTTTAGGCGGTTTTGCACCACATTATATCAATTTAACTTTTCCTGCGCTAGCCTGGATACAAAATGCCGGCATTGTGATGTTTTTGGCGGGTTTTTTAGTAAGATGGTTAGCTATTCTGCAATTGGGCAAAATGTTTACTGTCGATGTAAGCATTAACAGTGGACATCAGCTTAAAACCAACGGATTTTACAGTGTGGTAAGACATCCCAGCTATCTGGGCGCTTTGCTCATTCTGTTAGGTATAGGTTTGTTTACCGGTGATGTGGCCGCTTTAATTATTGTATTTATTCCATCATTACTGGCGTTTATTTATAGAATGCAGGTGGAAGAAAACGCTTTGATAACTGAATTTGGCCAGGAGTATGTGGACTATAAGAATAAAGTAGCACGTATTATTCCTGGTATTTATTAACGTACCTCTTTCAGTATGCTTAAAGAATATTTTACCGGACTTTTTAATTACGACAGGCATGTAAACTTGCAATTTGCGGCACTTATATATGCAGCTAATAATAAAGACAAGCCTACCGAATTAATGTCGCATTTATTAAACGCTCAGCAAATTTGGCTTAGCCGTTGCCTGGGAACTTCTTCTTCCAATTATCAGCTGTGGCCTAAGTGGGAACCAAGCGCCTTTAACGATATCATTATAAGTAATCACCACGAGTGGGTGAACTTTTTAAATACAGATATCGATCCACAGCGAATTATTGTCTATAAAAACTTTAAGGGTGAGGAATTCAGTAGTAAGCTTATTGATATTTTAGCTCATGTTATTAACCACGGCACCCATCACCGTGCGCAAATAGGACTGCATTTAAAACAAAACGAAGGAATTGAACTGCCATCTACTGATTATGTTCACTATGTCCGCAGCTTGCAATAAAAGCATGGATAGTAGTGTAAAACATAATAAACGTTAATTTTGGATTTTCCCCAATCCCAAAAGCAATGAAAAAACTAAGCGTCCTTTTTGCCTGTATCATTTTAGGCCTCGCAGCGTGTAAAGATGATAAAGCATCAGAAAAGGTATTATTAGACGAAGTCATCAGAATTCATGATGACGTGATGGGAAAGGAAGAGTATCTAATGCGTAACAAAATGAAATTGGATACCCTATTAATGCCCGGATCATTGAATGATAAATACACAATCGAAGAAAAGGCCGCTATAAGTGCTGTCCGCTTTAAATTGACAAAAGCCGACGAAGCGATGTCAAAATGGATGGAGGGTTTTGACCCGGAGTTAAAAGGAAAAACGCACGAGGAAAAAATTAAATATTATACCGAGCAAAAAAAGGCTGTAACCAGAATTGATTCGATATTTACTACTGTTATTGAGGGTTCGGATAAATATTTGAAGGAAATAAAAAAATAATATGAGAAAACTGATAGTTGCAGGAGTTGTAATTTTAATGTGGACCGCCTGCAAATTTAATAACGATGTGCAACGCCTGCCCATAGCCGGCAATCGTGATGTTGTTGCAAAAGTAGTTAACGGGCAAACTGTTACCGATACGGTATACCAAACCATTCCTGATTTTAAAACCGTTAATCAATACGGCGATTCTATTAAGAGTATAAATCTGGACGATAATATTTATGTGGCCGATTTCTTTTTTACCAC
>CAMLFI010000386.1 GCA_946479225.1 uncultured Mucilaginibacter sp.
CGGAATAATCGGCCACAAACATGTGGTCAGAAAAAATTTGTCCGAAGGGCAGGTTTTCAAAATCCGTTTGTGCTAAACGGGAGTTGCTTGTTTTGGTGATCTTAATATCCAGCGTCTCTGTCATGGCTTTTGCGTATTATATGAACTTGCAATTTACCTAAAAAACAGGCCATTTGAAAACAGAACACTAATGAAAATTACTTTTTTATGATAAAGGCAATGGAAATCGCGGAAAATTGATGCGGATTTTCCTTAACTCTATCTAATTCAGAATATTTCTAAATAATATTAAGCAAAACCACCGTTTCGGGTTTATTGTTATATTTTGTAGATTCGCACTTATTCATTTTTTCGCTGCTTTTTTAATAAAATGCGATGCGGAGATGTGATTTTACTTATATTTTCTTCTCATTTTAATTGAACAATACAACCATGGCTTTTGATTTAGACATGATCAAACAGGTTTACAACAGATACAGCACCCGTATTGGGGCTGCGCGTACTGCAACCGGTAAACCGTTAACATTGACCGAAAAAATATTATACGCTCACCTTAGCGAGGGAGATGCTTCAAAAGCATATGCACGCGGTGTTGATTATGTTGATTTTGCACCAGACCGTGTGGCCATGCAGGATGCTACGGCCCAAATGGCGCTATTGCAATTCATGCAGGCCGGCCGTCCTCAGGTTGCTGTGCCATCAACTGTACATTGCGATCACCTTATACAAGCTAAAATAGGCGCTGATAGCGACTTAGCTACGGCTAAGGATGTAAACAAGGAGGTTTATGATTTCCTTTCATCGGTATCTGATAAATATGGCATTGGTTTCTGGAAAGCGGGAGCAGGTATTATTCACCAGGTTGTGTTAGAAAATTACGCGTTTCCCGGCGGTATGATGATAGGTACCGACTCGCACACGCCTAACGCTGGTGGCTTGGGTATGGTTGCTATTGGTGTTGGTGGTGCTGATGCTTGCGACGTTATGGCCGGCTTGCCATGGGAACTTAAATTCCCTAAGCTGATAGGCGTAAAACTAACAGGTAAATTATCAGGCTGGACATCAGCTAAAGACGTTATATTGAAAGTTGCCGGTATTTTAACCGTAAAGGGTGGTACCGGTGCTATAGTTGAATATTTTGGCGAAGGTGCCAAATCATTGAGCGCAACAGGTAAAGGCACTATTTGTAACATGGGTGCCGAGATAGGCGCTACCACATCGGTTTTTGGTTACGATGAAAAAATAGCTACTTATCTGCGTGGTACTAAACGTGCCGAGATAGCTGATGCTGCCGATGCCGTTGCTGAACACTTAACAGGTGATCCTGAAGTTTACGCTAACCCTACTGCATATTTTGACCAGGTTATCGAGATTAACCTAAACGAACTGGAACCGCACATTAACGGTCCATTTACGCCCGATCTGGCATGGCCGATCTCTAAATTTGCTACTGCAGTTAAAGAGAACAACTGGCCTGCTAAGCTTGAAGTTGGTTTGATAGGCTCATGCACCAACTCATCCTACGAAGATATTACCCGTTCTGCATCATTAGCTAAACAGGCTATTGATAAGGGCCTGGTAGCTAAAGCCGAGTTTACTATAACTCCGGGATCAGAACTCGTACGCTATACCGTGGAGCGCGATGGTTATTTAAATACTTTTGAACAAATGGGTGGCGTTGTGTTAGCTAATGCTTGTGGCCCATGTATAGGCCAATGGGCACGTCATACAGACGATCCAACACGCAAAAACTCTATTATTACTTCTTTCAACCGTAATTTTGCTAAACGCCAGGACGGTAATCCAAATACACATGCATTTGTGGCATCGCCGGAAATGGTAACCGCTATGGCAATTGCAGGCGACCTTACCTTCAACCCACTTACTGATTACCTGACCAACGAAAAAGGCGAGCAGGTAAAATTAGACGAGCCACAAGGTATTGAAATGCCGATAAAAGGCTATGCTGTTGAAGATGCCGGTTACCAGGCTCCTGCTGAAGATGGCAGCCAGGTAAGCGTTAAGGTTGATCCTGCTTCTGCTCGTTTGCAATTACTGGAACCATTTAAGGCATGGGAGGGTACCGATTTGATTGGGTTACGCTTACTGATAAAAGCAAAAGGAAAATGTACAACCGACCATATCTCTATGGCGGGCCCTTGGTTAAAATTCCGTGGTCATTTGGATAACATCAGCAATAACATGCTGATAGGAGCGATCAATTATTTTAACAATACCGCTGATAGCGTTAAGAACCAACTAACCGGCGAGTACGGCCCTGTTCCGGCTACACAACGCGATTATAAAGCACATAACATCGGCTCAATTGTAGTAGGCGATGAAAACTACGGCGAAGGCTCATCGCGCGAGCACGCAGCTATGGAGCCGCGCCATTTGGGTGTACGTGTTATATTGGTGAAATCGTTTGCCCGTATCCACGAAACTAACCTTAAGAAGCAAGGTATGTTGGGTATCACTTTTGCTGATACCAATGACTATGAAAAAATACGCGAAGACGATAAAATTGATGTTTTAGGTTTAACTGAATTTGCTCCGGATAAGCAACTAACTGTTGTGTTGCGCCACCAGGATGGAACAACCGAGCAGTTTGCCGTTAACCACACCTACAACGCTCAGCAAATTGAGTGGTTTAAGGCAGGTGGCGCATTAAACATCATCAGGAAACAAATGGCTTAGGCTGATTTCGGATTTCGAATTTTCAATTTCGGATTTATTTAAGATTTATAACGTAGAAACGTCCCGAACATTCGGGACGTTTTTTGCTTTAGATTTTAAATTTCCGCAACCAAAACCTTTTACCTCAAACCTTTTACCTTTCACCTCAAAAAGATATATTTGTTTAAACTGATTTTATTATGCTCAAAAAGATACTTTTTATAGCGATGCTATCGCCATTGGCCATTTGTGCCCAAACTGTTAATCCTCTGCTTACCCGCTCCAACGCGCCTACTCATTTTGAGAAGGTAGATAGTGCTGTTATTCATAACGCGGTAACACAGGTAATAAAAGAAAGCGACGCACTGATTAAGGGTATTGTAAGCATCCCCGCAGGGAAACAAACGGTAACTAATACCTTAAATCGGTTTGATGACTTATATTATAAACTTTCAGATCTGAGTGGTAAGTTAAGCGTTATTGGGGCCACTTACGAGAATGATAAAACCCGTAACGAGGGTACAGTTCAAGGTGATAAACTATCTGCATATTATTCAGACATCACATTAAACGTTGATCTTTACAAGGCTTTGAAGCGCTTCTCAACCAGTGCAACCGCTAAAACCCTTCGCCCTGATCAAAAAAAACTCATTAAGGAGACTTTGATCTCATTTGAAATAAATGGATCCAAGCTTAGTGATGAAGGTCGTGCGGCACTTAAAAGGACCAATGAGAAACTTATAGGTTTGGGAAGTACG
>CAMLFI010000387.1 GCA_946479225.1 uncultured Mucilaginibacter sp.
AAGATTTTTTGCCGCTTCTGGCATTGTTGCCCGGCTTTGCTGACCTGCTGGAGCGGGCACACAAGGCAGGTGTATTAATGGCGATAGGCTCGGCTGCTATTCCTTTTAATATTGATTTTGTACTGGATAATCTAAACATCCGTCATTATTTTACGGCGATAGTAAGCGCTGATGATGTGACCATAAGCAAGCCACACCCCGAAACTTACCTGCGCGTGGCCGAGTTGTTGCAAGTGCCACCTGCCGATTGCGTTGTTTTTGAAGATGTACCTAAAGGCGCAGAGGCCGCGCTAAACGCCGGTATGCAAGCGGTTATTTTAACCACCACGCATCAGCAGCACGAATTTGAAAACCTGCCGAATGTTATCCACTTTGCCGATGATTTTACAGGAGAGTTTTTTGAAAAGCTGGTATAATAATAGCTTACTTGCTTGGGCCAGGCAATTGGCAGACTTTTTTTAACTTATATTCGTTAAACCACCATGAAAATAAAACTACCTATTATTGTAATAAGCGCATTGGCATTGTTGAGTTCCTGCTCGCAGGTATACACCCCGGCGCTTTATCACCAGGATATCGCGTATATGCCTAAGCCGGCATCTTTTGATAAGGAAAAGACGGCCAACTATGTTTCGGCCGGCTTAAATATGTATAGCAACAGCAGTTTAAGCGACATTATAGTTGGCGGACAGCTTAACCTGAGCCGTGCGCATACATTTAATAACTTTAACGTAGCTTACGGTACATTCGGTTCTTTTGGCGATTATCAGAACGGATCAGACGATAAGAGCAAACCCAATTACTTTAAGAGTAAATTTTTTGGGGCAGTTGGGGGGCGCTTTTCTGCCAATGCTTTTGTTAATAACGGCAATGTCGACTTCCGGTTTATAGGAGTAGAAGCCGTTTACAGCCATGAATTTGGTGACTATGCATCTTTCCGAAGATCAGTGGTTGGGCAACCTGATGTTAATGTTGATCCTCGTACAAATCTGTTCAGCATGGGCCTAACCACCGAAGTACTGTTCCACGGCCAGAACAACACCGATTTTCAGCACGGCATACGTGGTTTTTTGGGTACTACCTTTGGGTATAATCCCATCAACGAATCGTTTTACAGCGATGACACAGCTACCGAGCGCATGTTTAGGAACATTTACCCTAAAGCCAGCTACTTTATCAAGTTTAAGGATTACTTTGGTACGATAGAGGTTGGCAGCGCTGTGTTTTTAAGGGCGGGGTTAAAGTTTTAACGGAAAAATTATTCCAACAAAATTGAGTAGATGCGGTTGTTATTTTAACGTAAAAAGCGATCTTCCGTAACTTATCTTTGATCTTCAAATACTAACTTTACCAAAACAATAAACACACAACATTATGAAAAGAACAGCAAAAGCCCATTGGAACGGCACCTTAAAAGAAGGAGCAGGTACTATCACCACGCAAAGCACAACTTTAAATAACACGCAATATTCTTTTAAAACCCGTTTTGCAGAGGGTGTTGGCACTAACCCCGAAGAGTTAATAGCCGCGGCTCACGCAGGCTGTTTTACCATGGCTGTTGGCGCTGAATTGACCAAAGCCGGTTTTACCCCGGGCGACCTGGATACTGAAGCTATTTTAGAACTGGATATGGTAGCACTAAGCATAACCGGCATTCACTTAGAGATGACAGCATCAGCAATTGAGGGTGTATCCGCAGAACAATTCCAGGCAATTGCCGAAGGTGCAAAAGCCAATTGTATCATATCAAAAGTATTGAACGCTCCTATTACATTGAGCGTAAGCTATCAATAAGTGCTACTCTATTATCGTCGTTGTGAGCACCCGTTTGCAACGACGATAATAATTTAACTACCCTACTCTTCGTTATTTAAGTCGCTGCTTGATGGGTTTAAAATGTATTCAAATTTTTCGTACCCGTTTCTTACAATAAATTTTAACCGGGATTTTGGCTCATCAATATCCAGAGATAAAGAGGCAAGGGTGGTTGGTAAATTGTCCCGTATCAGTTTCAAATCTGTAACATGCGGCATTTCTATAAAAATGTCATCGCCTGCGGCACTGATTGTCCAGCCCTTTAACCCGACACTGTTTAGGACATCGATCCATTTTTGCTGGTAAACATTCATACTTAGCTTTTTTTTATAAAAAGCGACTTCCGCAGGAATAGTTTGCTGCGGCGTAAATGTTTTTTCTCGTTATACCATCAAACAGGCTCCTAATGTTTACTTTACCTTCTAATTACAAATGTAACTTTGCCGTATTAATCATTTGATTAATTTTGCAGCGCATTCAAACAACATACCTATGTGTTTGTAGATTATTATACATTAAATAATACCTTTGCCGCCATTAATGGATATACAAAGCAGCCAGACTCCGGTACTTAAAAAAAAGACAAGTAAACCACGTAAAAGGGCATTAGACTTTTTTGCCACGCTTTATGATATCCATAAGTTTATCATCCGCTTTTTTAAAGAGGCCTTTGTACCACCATTTGAATTTAAAGAAATTGTAAGGCAATGCTTTGAGGTAGGCGTACGGTCGTTCACCTTAATATCCTTAACAGGTTTAATTGTTGGTTTGATATTTACTAAACAATCCCGGCCTTCGCTGTCGCAGTTTGGGGCAAGTTCATGGCTGCCATCGTTGGTATCAATAGCTATAATGCGTGCATTGGCCCCTTTGGTTACAGCGCTGATAGCCGCCGGTAAGGTAGGATCAAGTATTGGCGCGGAATTAGGCTCTATGCGCGTAACCGAGCAGATAGATGCCATGGAAGTATCGGGCACAAACCCCTTTAAATTTTTGGTTTGTACGCGTGTATTGGCAACCACTTTAACCATCCCAATTTTAGCCACCTATACAGGCTTAGTAGCCATGTTGGGGGGGTATATAAACGTGGCCATTAACGAGGGTACCAGCTTTAAAACTTTTATCCAGCAATTTTTTGATCCGTTGAGCTTTATAGACTTTAACTCATCGCTTATAAAATCCATTGTTTTTGGGTTCACTATTGGTATAGTTGGCTGTTACCAGGGGTACAACTCAAGCAAGGGTACAGAAGGCGTAGGTAAGGCGGCAAACGGCGCGGTGGTTACCGCCATGTTTTTAGTTTTTATTGAAGAAATAGTTATAGTACAAATAACCAGCTGGTTTAGATAACGAAAACATCGTTATAGCGATGGGTTTTAAACCCATCGCTATGATAACCAGAAGGTTTCGCTAATAAGATATATGCATAAGGCTAAGGCACCTATTGATAAGAACAACGCGGTTATTCGCATTAAAGGATTGGAAAAATCCTTTGGTGACTATGACGTGCTGCGGGGTATTGACCTTGAGCTTTACCAGGGCGAGAACCTGGTGGTGCTGGGTCGTTCCGGTACGGGTAAATCTGTGTTGATAAAGATCATATCGGGCTTATTGACGCT
>CAMLFI010000388.1 GCA_946479225.1 uncultured Mucilaginibacter sp.
CCAGCGGAACGTTTGGTAAAATTAACGCACTGTCCAATGCTGGGCTATTGCTCTCAAGAGGGGAATCGCACATCCCGCCGCTTCTTTTTAAATCTTTCGAACACTCCTAATTACAAATCCACAACTGCTAAGGTCCGGGATGGAACATCCGGGCCAACGAGGAATCGGATCATTATGAATAACAACGATTTTCACATCGCCCATGTTGTTATTTACAAAATATCGCTAATTGGCCCACGCTCTGTTGTTGGTCATAAGACACAACAACGGCGGGCACACGGAAGATCAACAGGAGCAAGGAAGGGTGGCGCGTAGAGCCCTTCCCGCGTCATCGTTCGACAGGCTCACCATGACACCCCCCTTTACTGTTGTTACAGTATCGTCTTCTTCACTGCTGCAACCAAACTCTCTATCTTAGGCTCTTTACTAAAGGCCTTGGTTTGTTTTCCTTTTTTATCGTATAGGGCTATATAAGGCGTAGTTTGAATGCTGTAATATCTTTGCACAGGAAAAAATCCTAAAGCCAAATACTCAGGATACTCGGTACCCATAACAATGTTTTTATACTTAGAAAGTTCGTAATCCCTCTGAAAATTTTTGATCATGCCCATCCATGGATATTCGGTTTTGGTAAACGTAATCATCACTATCTTAATGTTTTTAAAAACATTCATTCTTTGCTTCATCTCCATGGTAAGCTTTTGGCAGTGTGGGCAATCTGTGCCAAAATACATCAGCATTACAGGCTGGCCCTTTTTCAGATCCTTCCACGAAGTAAACGTGCTATCGGGTTTTAATATCCGGTAATGGGCAATGGTGCCGTTATCCTTGTTTTGCGCGTTGGTACAGCCTGCTACTATTACCAGGCTTAAAAAAAATAGTAATCTCTTTATCATTGTTAAAATCATTCAAGCATTTCCATTTGCCATACAATATGCTCTTCGGTTATCGGATATAACGCGTTTTCGCGGATGGCATGATAAACCGCGTAAAATAAATTATTATAATCGCCTTTTGGCGCGGGTATAAATTCAATGTTCTGTTCTCCGTCAACACCAATTGTTACCAATTTGCCTTCACATCCCACAGGTTCTACCCCGTAAGCCTCATCGTTTGGCAATATAGGGATATTTAGCTGTGGCTCCTGCACATCGCAACGGTGTTTGCTAAAACTGCCCAGGGTGCCGTGCACAACAAATGCCGGCAACTGGTCGGCAATAAGCAATCCGGATACAAGCGAAACAACCAAGCCGCCCGGGTAAACAAGGCGCAGATTCATGTAATCAAAATTTTCTGACCTGTCACGCTGAATGGCATCAATGCGATCAAACGACAAAGGCTTGCCAAACAAATGGATGGCCTGGTCAACTATATGCGCCCCCAGGTCATACCGAACTCCCGCTGCAGGTATATCCACCCCCTCTTTAAAGGGCTTTACGGCTAATTCCGGCTTATATCTATCATACCTAATGTGCATCTCGACAAGCCTGCCCAGTCTACCACTCTCTATTACCTCTTTTACCGACAGGAAATCGCTGTCCCAGCGGCGGTTTTGGTAAACCATCACCTTGCGGTTAACTTTTTTGCCCAGGTCAAACAATTCTTTTACTTCGGCGGCATTTGCAGCTACCGGCTTTTCAATTAAAACATGCTTGCCGGCTGCAAGCACCCGTTTGCCAAAGTCGGCATGGGTAAAGCTGGGGGTGTTTACAACAATCAACTCTATCTCGGGGTCGTTCAATAGCTCATCAATCGAGTTGTAACTAATGATGTCCGGGTAGTCATCTGCCATTTTCTTTTGATTGCGCTCAACCACAGCTTTTAACTTAAATTGTGGGTTAGTGCTTAAAAAAGGCGCGTGAAATAATCTGCCCGACATGCCGTAGGCCATTAATCCGGTTACGATGGGTGATGACATAAAAACTGACCTGATTATTGATTTACACCAGCCAAATTATCGCTTTAAAAGGGCTAATGCAAAAATTCCCTGTAAAAATCACGATAACGATTTTGTTAGTGCATACTGTCTTCGATGGAAAAGATGGCCTCCAGATGCCTTTTAAAAACAAGTATGCCTTTGCGGGCCGTTGCTTTTATCTCTTTATCAAAACAATTTTTTTGGGCCTGCTCAAAAGTCTTGATAGCGCTTTCATGATCGGCGGTTATATAATCAATATAGGCCCTGTCAAAATCTTTTCCTGTCATGGCATTCAGCGCAACCATCTTGCCCGCTGTTTCGGCCGTTAAACTATCAGGCAGCGGTATTCTTTTTGCTTTAGAAAGCTGAAGCAATTTAGCAGCCCCCTTGGTATAATCCTTAACCATTATCCGCCCGAAATTTTTTATGCGTTTGTCTGAGCCTTTGGCCATGGCCAGCTTTCCGGCTGTTATCTCAGCATTACATATGTCATTTGCTGTCGCAATAAACTCAGCATCAACCTTCTCAACCACCATTAAAGGTTCTTTAACGGTGGTGATGGTTTTCTCGGCATTGTTTTCTTTGCAGCTTAGTAAAGCGCAAACACAAATGGCGGCGAGCACACATTTTATTCTTCTCATATATAGGGTATGAATTTTTTTCAGCCGGGGTATTACAACTGTAAAAATTAAATGTAAGCTTTATACTGTAACTTATTTCTCTTCTATAAAGTTTTCTTATTTTTGAAAACATAAAATTGATAGAAATGAACTTTCCCGCTGAATTAAAATACACCAAAGACCACGAATGGATTAGAGTTGAAGGCGGCGATGCCTACATTGGCATTACTGAATTTGCACAGCGTGAGTTAGGAGATATTGTTTATGTCGATATTCCGTCGGTAGGCAAAGAGGTTGCTGCCGAAGAAGTTTTTGGCACCGTAGAAGCTGTTAAAACCGTATCAGACCTGTTTATGCCGCTTACCGGCACGGTAACGCAGATTAACCCCGCGCTCGACAGCCAGCCTGAATTAGTAAACAGCGATCCGTATGGTGAAGGATGGATGGTAAAAGTAAGTTTAAGCAATGCTGCTGATGCGGAAGGCTTATTATCAGCCGACGCTTATAAAGCCATTATCGGCGAATAAGGGATGAATACCCTGTTAAAAAATCAAAGGCTCACCCTACTGTGGGCCTTATTTGTTTTTATACTTTGTAATGTTGAGATTGGTGAGGTCGGCAAATCGAGCCTGTTTTTTCCGGGCTTTGATAAATTAGTGCATTGTGGTTTGTTCTTTGTACTAGTAGTATTTATTGCAACCGGATTTATACGCCAGAAAATAAACGAACGTTTAACTTATAAAAATGCCTGGCTTATTACCTTGCTTGCAATAGCATTTGGCGCATTGATAGAAATATTGCAACTTACCCTATTTACCTGGCGCAGCGGCGATTGGGATGATCTGTTTGCAGATACGGTTGGCGCATGTATGGGGATATTTAGTGTATTAATAA
>CAMLFI010000389.1 GCA_946479225.1 uncultured Mucilaginibacter sp.
TGACCGATATTTTAAAGGTGGATAAACTACAGGCACGGTTTCCGCATAAGGTGGGGATCCATCAAAGTTGTCATGGTTTGCGGGGATTGCACCTGGCGAAGATGAGCGAGCTGGTTGGGCCATCTTTTTCAAAACCCGAGCAGCTTTTAAATATGGTGGAGGGGCTGGAGCTGATCACCCTTGATCGCAAAGACGAATGCTGCGGATTTGGCGGTACGTTTTGTGTTGCCGAGGAAGCCGTATCTGTAAAAATGGGGAAGGACAGGGTAACAGATCATACCAAAAACGGGGCGGAGTATATTACGTCGCCTGATCTTTCCTGCTTGATGCACCTGGAAGGGATATTGCATCGCGACAATAGCAACATCAAGATAATACACATCGCAGAAATTTTAAACTCGGCCTTATGAGAGATACCGGAACAAAGAAACATGCTGCACTGGCCGAAGAGTTTATTCAGGACAAGGAAAAGGCCGACTGGCACGATGGTGCTTTATGGTGGATAAGGCAAAAGCGGGATATAGCCGCCAACAACACACCCCAATGGGAGGAATTACGCGAAGCGGCATCGGCTATTAAAAGTAATGTGATATCTAATCTGCATACCTACCTGCTGCAGTTTGAGGCTAATTTGAAAAAGAACGGCGTTAATGTGTACTGGGCCGCCGACGCTGATGAGCATAACCAGATCATCTACAATATACTGAAAGCGAAAGAGATTACGCAGATGGTGAAGAGCAAATCTATGCTTACCGAGGAGTGCCACCTGAACGAATACTTAGCTGAGCGCGGCATAGATGTGATCAACTCTGACCTGGGCGAATATATCCAGCAAATAGATAACGAGCCGCCAAGTCATATTGTGTTGCCCTGCATCCATAAAAGAAAAGAAGAAATAGGCGCGCTGTTCCATACCCATTTAGGCACGGAGGAAGGCATGTCTGATCCAACGGCCTTAACCCGCGTTGCACGTAAGCATTTGCGCAATGTGTTTCTTACCCGCCGCGCTGCGCTAACCGGCGCCAACTTCGCCGTTGCCGAAACGGGGGAGTATGTGGTATGCACCAACGAGGGTAATGCTGATATGGGGGCGCATCTATCCGAAGTGCAGATCTGCTCTATGGGCTTGGAAAAATTGGTTCCTGAAAAGAAACATTTGGGTGTGTTTTTAAGATTACTGGCACGCAGCGCAACAGGGCAGCCTATAACTATTTACTCAAGTCATTATAAAAAACCACGCCCGGGGCAAGAGATGCACCTTGTTTTGGTGGATGCCGGCAGGAGCCGTTTACTGGGACGGGAAGATTTCCGCACGTCGCTAAAATGCATTAAATGCGGCGCTTGTATGAATACCTGCCCGGTGTATCGCAAAGGGAGTGGGCTAAGCTACCATAACACCATAACAGGGCCAATAGGCGCTATTTTGGCTCCTAATCTTGACATGGCAAAACATGCTGATCTGCCTTTTGCATCTACGCTATGCGGATCATGCTCCAATGTATGCCCGGTTAAAATAAACATCCACGATCAGCTGTATAAGTGGCGTCAGGTGGTGGTAAAAGAGGGTTATGTGGCCAACTCAAAAGCACTAAGCATGAAAGCTATGGCTTTCACCCTTTCATCGCCAACGGCATACCAAACCGCGGGCAAGGCGGGCCGATGGTTTTTAAATTATGCCCCATTTGCGGTTAATAACCGGTTTAACCCATGGTATAAACAACGCGATATGCCCGATGGCCCCAAAGAATCTTTCGGCGAATGGTATGCTAATACACAAATTAAAAAGGAAGAAAAGTAAATGAGCAGCAGGGAATCCATATTGCAATCCGTTTTACATAACCAACCAGAATCTGTTCCCTTACCGGATATCAGCATTTTTAAGGTTGAGCTGGAGGATGTCGTCCAAAAATATATGGATGTATTCAAGTCTATAAACGGCGAGGTATGCGAGGTGAGAGACGTTGCAGAGATCAAAGCGCTTATCCATCAAAATTTTGATACGGATAAACGGATATTAACTACGCTGCCGGAGCTGAATGATATAGCCGAAATGTATTCGCCAACGGCAGACCCCCACTCTTTTGAGGATGTGGAACTGGCCATTATAAAAGCACCTTTAGCGGTAGCAGAGAACGGCGCGGTTTGGTTGCCCGAGCAGGCAATGGGACAGCGTATTATACCTTACATCTGTCAGCACCTGGCTGTGTTAATTGATGAGGGAGATATTGTGGCATCCATGCACGACGCTTACGCCGAAATAGGTGTGGGCGATTACGGCTTTGGTGGCTTTATAGGCGGCCCATCAAAAACAGCGGATATTGAACAGGCTTTGGTATTGGGCGCGCACGGCCCCTTAACCATGACCTTATTTATTGTCAGATCATAATAAAATAACAACCTATGGCTATTTCCATAATCATCAGAGACAACCTGCAGGAAACTTATAGCGACGTTTATACACCCGAAGTACTCGCGGCCCTTAATGCCCTGGCGCACTTTAATTCGGTTATTAAGGAAGTAATGGCGGCGCGTACAGAAAAACGTGCTGAGCGTTCTGCCAATAAAGCCAGGATCACCTTTCTCGGTCCTCAATATACCATTCCACGCACCAACATTAAAGTGCAGGATGCCCGCGATGGGAAGTTTGAAGGCTCTGTAATCCCCGCTGATCTGCAAAGGCAATGGATCCAGGGAACAGGTCCGGCAGCCAAACCTAATGCCCCGGTAGAAAACAGCATCCGCAATGTGGCTTATGCTTTGCTTTCGGGGGCGGATGGGTGGATGTTTGATGGTGAGGACGCTCTGGGGCAAACAGACACCATGTCGTTAGACAATCAGCGAAACCTAAAACTGGCCATTCGTAAAGACCCTTTATTTTTGAAAGTAGCAGAGCAGGTTGCGGCGGAAATGAATAAATGGGCAATGGGCTTTTTGGGTCGCGCCACTATTACCGATTGGCGCGAGCAACTTAATTTCACCACTAAAATATTCCGCGCTCGCGGGCTGCATTTGGATGACCGCCACATTCGCGATAGCAACGGCGTGGCAATGGCAGCCTCAATTGTTGATGCCGTACTGTATGTGGTAAACAATTACCGGGAACTGCAAAAGGCGGGCTCGTCTATTGTTCTATACCTCCCCAAAATTCAAAAAGCAAAAGAAGCCGCAGTGTGGAACGAAATACTTACCGCGCTTGAGGAGCATTTAGGTATTGCCGTTGGCAGCATCAAGGTTTATTTATTGGTTGAGCAGTTAGAGGCCACCTACCAGTTAATGGAGATAAGGGCTGTATTGGGCAAACATTTTGTGGGCTATAATACCGGCAGGTGGGATTATATCAACAGCGTTGCCGATGCGATGGCCTGGGATAAAAACTTCATCAACCCGAATATTGAATCAATAACCATGACCTATGGTTACATGCGCAATT
>CAMLFI010000390.1 GCA_946479225.1 uncultured Mucilaginibacter sp.
GAATGCGTGATAATCGATCCGGGTATGTATACCGCGTCTGAACAAAATGCTGTTGTAAATTTTATTAAGGATAACGCTTTAAAACCGGTCGCCTTGCTTAATACACATTGCCACATCGATCACGTATTGGGTAACAAACTGGTGTTTGATCTGTATGGATTAAAGCCGCGGTTTCACAAGGGTGAAATGGAAGTGTTAGAGGCTGTAGTGGCATATGCGCCCCAGTTTGGCCTGCATTATGATCCATCACCGCTGCCTGATGAGTTTTTATCAGATGAAGGGTGGCTGACCTTTGGCAACGCATCGTTGCAGCTTATTTTTTGTCCGGGCCATTCGCCTGCGCACTTGTGTTTTTATGATGAGAAGGCCAACCAACTTATTGGCGGCGATGTTTTATTCAGAGGTAGCATCGGTCGTACTGATCTGCCCGGCGGCAATCATGAGCAATTAATAACCAACATCCGCGAAAAGCTATTTATACTGCCTGATGATTGTGTGGTTTATCCCGGTCACGGGCCCGAAACCACCATTGGTTTTGAAAGGCTGTACAATCCGTTTTTTTCTTAGCTATTGTTGGGGTTGTACGTATAACGTTATACGTTTTATGTAGTTTTGTGATTGATCTGCTTTAAAAAACGTACAACGTAATACGTATAACTTACAACCAATTGAACACCTCCATCTACATAGCCAAACGATATCTTTTTGCAAAAAAGAAAACGAATGCTATTAATATCATTTCGGGTATTTCAATGGTGGGTGTTTTTATCGGCAGCGCTACACTTTTCGTCATCCTATCAGCATTTAACGGGCTGGAAGACGTTATCCTGAAACTGTACAGCAATTTTACGCCCGAGCTAAAAATTGAGGCGCGCATGGGTAAAACTTTTAACCCGGAAACCCCTTACTTTAATTCGCTGAGAAAAGATGAGCGCATATTCTCTTACACCCAGGCGCTTGAGGAAAAAGGGATGGTCAAGTATCGCGACAAAACCTTTATTGCCAATATAAAAGGCATGAGCGATGATTTCTTAAAAAACACTAATCTTGACAGTGCCATACAAGACGGGGGCTTTGTTTTAAAAGCCGGGAATAAACCATTTGCCGTTATTGGCACCGCGGTACAAAATAGTTTGTCGGTTAATGTACATGATGAGCTCACGCCGATGATCATCTATTCGCCGCGGCGAACAGCGGGTAATTCTGTTAATCCGATGGATGCGTTCAGGCAAGCCTTTATATATCCCTCGGGTGTGTTTGCTATTCAGCAAGAGTTTGATGATATCGTCGTGGTTTCGCTTGATTTTGCGCGCGACCTGTTGGATGAACCAAACCAGGTATCTTCATTAGAGTTAACCTTCAAGCAAGGCGCGGATATCGATCAGATACAAGAAGAAATTCAGGAAAAACTGGGTGATGCTTTTGTGGTAAAAAACCGCAGGCAGCAAAACGTTGAGTTATATAAAACGCTCAATTTCGAGCGTTGGTCTATTTTTATGATCCTTACTTTCGTGCTGATAGTTGCCATCTTTAATATAATAGGCACTTTAACCATGCTGGTTATGGATAAAAAGCAGGATATAGCCATTTTAACCAGTATTGGGGCTGATAAAAGCCTGATAAAACGCATCTTCTTTTTTGAAGGCATGATGATAGCCATGATTGGATGTGTATTAGGCTTGGTGGTAGGGCTTATGTTTTGTTTACTACAGCAGCATTACGGCTTTATAAAAATGAGCGAGAATGTGGCTGTTATTGATGGGTATCCGATCAAAATACTTGCGCGCGATTTTATCCTGGTATTGGCAACCGTGAGTGTTATTTCTGTAATAGCATCAGCAATTAGTTCCCGTTTAAGTGTTAAAGGATTAGACGATATCAAACACGATTTGTAATTTTACAATATGCGCGGTTTAAGTTCAAGTAAGTTTTGTGGTCTGATCTTTTTACTGACCGTCTTTGTGGCCTCGTGCCATGGGGATAAAAAAGATGAAAAAGCAGCCACAAATAAACCTGTTACCATAAAAGGGCTGTACAGTTTTGGCCCCGAGGCTGCGCTTTTTGTTGATTGTAGTACCGGTAAGGAGTATTGGACGGCTGATAGTTCGGCTAAGCTGGAGCTCCAATACACACAACTAAGTTCTGATAAACCTTATGAATCAGTTTATATAGAAGTTGAAGGTGATATAAAGCCTTCGGGTAAAGAAGGTCCGGCAGCTGCTTTTGACAGTACACTAACTGTCAGAAAAGTTATCAGCATTAAAAAGGATATCCCGACGGATATTTGTAAATAAGCATAAGCGTCTAATCTTTTAAAATTAGATTTAATTGCTTTATTTGTATTAAAACTCATTTGCCTGTTTGGCGTTAAATAATAAACTATGGAATCAAAACGTCAACAAAAATTTGCCGGAGTAATTCAGGAAGATCTTGCGGCCATATTTCAACGCGAAGGCATGAATTATTTGCCGAACACGCTGGTAACTATCACTAAAGTGCGTGTTACGCCCGATCTGGCCATTGCCCGCATTTTTTTAAGCTTTTTTAACAACACTAACATGGCGCAGGCGCTGCATATTATAAAATCGCACGCTTCAGAGATAAGGTATAAACTGGGCGCCCGTATTAAGGACCAGGTAAGGATAGTGCCGCAGTTGGAGTTTTTTGTTGATGATACCAGCGAATATGTTGAGCGCATGGATAAAATTTTCGACAAAATAAGCAAAGAAGAGCGCCAGCCAGACAGTGAGTGATCTATGCGAAACCTCCTACTATTTTTCGTCATAGTACTCGTAATAGCGGGGTGTAAAAAAAGCAAACCCAATCCTTCCTATCGTGTAGTTGTTTTTGGTAATAGTATTACTTATGCGCCTCAAACCCCATCCATAGGTTGGAATGGTAATTGGGGCATGGCTGCCAGCGCCCTGGATAGCGACTACGTGCACATATTGACCAAGCGCCTTAAAGCAAGTGACCCCGCCAATGAATTGGTCTGGAAAAATATAGCGGTCTTTGAAAATGAATTTGACACCTACGATGTTGATGCCAACCTTAAAACCTACCGCGATTTTAAACCCGACCTTTTAATAATGCGGATTGGTGAAAACGTAACCAGAACGGGTGATGCCGCGCTTTATGAAAAGAAGTATAAAGAACTATTAGACTATTTTAAAGCCGGAAACCCGAATATCAAGATATTAGCGGTTGGCTCTGCCTGGCCCGACAGGGAAATGTCAGACGGGGTGTTGAAAAAATACTCCAGTTATGTTTCGTTAGCGGAAATGCATCCCGATCCCACCTATTTCGCTGGCGGTTTGTTTGCCAACCCCGGCGTTGCAAGCCATCCCTCCAACAAAGGTATGCGCTTTATAAGCGACCGGATCTGGGAGGGAGCCGTCCTGCTGATACCCGACCTTTAGCGCTTAAT
>CAMLFI010000391.1 GCA_946479225.1 uncultured Mucilaginibacter sp.
AGTCATCTTCGGGCGTACTTGTTGAGCTTTATTATACCAGTAATCAGCATTCCAAGTATCACCTTCTTTACGATGCAGATAGGCATGTACCCATGCAGATGCCTGATCTGTTTGATCGTCAACCTGTGAGTGCGCCTTATGCCATTCTCCTTTGCCATCATACCAAAGACTTTTTAACTGTACAGAAAACTTGCTATTTGGTTGTTTTAAGCTTAACGATGCTTTAAATTCGGTTAGTGTTTTCATTCTGTGGTTTAGTTAACAATAGCTTTTAGTGATGCCGCGCTGTAATTTACAAATTTGGCTAATAGTCCTTCGCTTTTTAAAGCGAACTATTTTGCTTGGTTTATTTTTTCTTGTAAGTAATGAGTGCCACTTAAAATTTACCGATCCAAATAGTCAAAATTTAGGGATGTTACTTTTAATCGCTTACTATCAATATAAAGGCAACATATTAACTTCTTTTTCGTAAAGAGACTAGAAGTTTGCTTACGGCGGGGGGAGTTAACCATTCACATAATCTGCCGTTTGCGATTTTTTCATAAAAAAAATGTTAAAACGATCAGTGTATTTCTATATAAAGGTATTGGCCTTATCCTTCTTCTTGGCATCGGGAATGCTAAGCAATTTTTCTGCAAATGCCCAGCAAAAAATAAAGTTTACGCACCTCACCACAGAAGACGGCTTATCGCAAAGTACAGCACGGTGCCTTTTAAAGGACAAATACGGCTTTATTTGGGTTGGCACCGAAGATGGCCTTAACCGCTATGATGGCTATAGTTTTACTGTTTATCGTAATATCCCCCAAAATGCAAACAGCTTAAATGGCAACAGTATAGGAGCATTATTTGAGGACCGGGACGGCACGCTTTGGATAGGCACCAATAATGGTTTAAATAAATATGACCGGGCAAGTGATTCATTTATCAACTTCCCTACAAAAGCAAGCGAAGGTGTATTAAGTAATAATTATATCACGGGTATAACTGATGATTACCTGGGCAATTTATGGGTAGGCACAAGTATAGGCCTTAATTTTCTCGACCGAAAAACTAAGCGGTTTATGCATTATAACGCAAATCTCCTTAATCCTGATAGTTTGAGCAACAGCGAAATCAATTCAGTTGTGGAAGATACTCAACATAATTTATGGATTGGCACCATTAACGGTTTAAACCTTTATGATCGCAGTAAAGATCAATTTGTTAAATTTTTGCACCACGATAATGATCCGGGTTCTATTTCTAATAACCACATAAGGGCGATTGTTAGCGATGCTGTTGGTAATATATGGATTGGCACCCTGAATGGCTTAAATAAATACGATGCTGTTAACCATAACTTCGTTGTTTATAAAAGCGATGGTAAAGATCCAAAAAAGCTTAGCAGTAATTTGATATACTCGCTGGCGGCAGGCAAGGATGGTTCTGTATGGATAGGTACCGAAGAAGGCTTGAACCTTTTAGATATTAAAAAGGGTGGATTTACCGTTTACAAAAACGATCCTGCTGACATAAATTCTTTAAAGGGTAAAGCGGTAGGCCCCATATTGCCAGACGATGCCGGTATATTGTGGGTAACCACTTATGGCGGAGGCATAAATAAATACGACAAAAATTTACCCCTGTTTGATGTATACCGCAACAAAGATTTTATAAGTAATACCCTAAATCAAGGTAGTATAACCGCGTTTGAAGAAAGCGATAAGCACGGAATATGGATAGGTAGTGACGGCGGAGGGCTTAACTTATTAAATATTAAAACCAGGACATTTAAGCATTATTTCCACAATCCTTCCAACAGCAACAGCTTATCTGCCAATGCGGTACTTGCTATATACAAACATAAAAACAGTGAAGCTTTATGGCTGGGCATGTACGGAGGAGGTGTAGATTATTTCGACCCGGTAAAAAATACTTTTAAGCATTATAGGAAAGGTACCGGGGCGAACCATTTAACCAGTGATAATATTTTTACCCTTATGGAGGACCATAAAGGCAACCTATGGATTGGTTCAAACGACGCAGGGGTAATGGTACTCGACCCGGCGACCGGAAAAGTTACAGATATACACGCTCCGGGAAATCTTGCTATCCGTTCATTATATGAAGACAGCGAAGGGAACATTTGGATAGGTGGGTATAACACCGGGATCAACGTTTTTAATCCTGTAACTAAAACCTTTACCAGGCTCGATAAGCAAAACAGCAACCTGTCAAACGATATCGTTTATAGCATTATGAACGACTCAAAGGGCAATATTTGGGTGGGTACTATGGGTGGTGGGCTTAACCTGTGGAACCCCGGGCGCAGGCAGTTTACTTCGTATACGGTTGCGAATGGTTTAAGCAACGATGTGATTAACAGTATTGTGGAAGATAGCGCTGGTTTTTTGTGGATAAGCACCAACAATGGCGTCAACAGGTTTAACCCTAAAACACATCTTTTTAATATTTATGATGCGAATAATGGGCTTCAAAACCGTGAGTTTTTTCAGCGCGCAGGTTTTCGCAGCAGTACCGGAGATATCTACCTTGGAGGGATAGATGGATTTAATGTGATAAACCCTGCCGGCATCAGGCACAACCATAACATTCCCAAAGTTATATTTACAGATTTTCAATTGTTCAACAAATCTGTCAAGGTTAATTCAAAAAATTCACCATTGACCCGCCACATTACCTATACCAAAGAAATTACTCTTAACTACGATCAAACTGTACTTACTTTTGAGTTTACGGCACTGAATTATACCATGCCCCAAAAAAACCAATATGCTTACATGCTCGAAAATTTTGATAAAACCTGGAACTATGTAGGCAAGCAACGTAAAGCTACTTATACCAACCTTGACCCGGGTACATATATTTTTAGGGTAAAGGCTGCTAATAACGATGGGGTTTGGAATGAAAAAGGCAGTGCAATAAAAATCATTATCACCCCCCCTTTCTGGGCCACGTGGTGGTTCAGGATGATGGCATTGCTTTCTATCTGCGCAATTATTTATGCCTGGTATAAATACAGGGTACGTAACATTGAGGAACAAAAATCCAGATTAGAAAAACAGGTGATAGAACGCACCCATGAAGTGAATAAAAAAGCCGAAGAACTACAAGACGCGAACAATGAACTTCAGGCACAAGCGGAAGAGTTGCAGGCTCAATCTGAAGAGTTGCAATCTCAATCTGAGGAGTTACAGGCACAGTCGGAAGAACTGCATGCACTTAATGAAGAACTGAAAATTCAAAGCAGCGAAGCAGAGCGGGCCAACCGGGCTAAAAGTGTATTCCTGGCAACTATGAGCCACGAAATACGGACACCGATGAATGGTGTATTAGGAATGGCTTCGCTGCTGAACGAAACCAATCTTGATGCTGAACAGTTTGAATATTCGCAAACCATATTGCATAGCGGTGAAGCGTTGTTG
>CAMLFI010000392.1 GCA_946479225.1 uncultured Mucilaginibacter sp.
AGATCCACAGCAAACCATATTTATTAATATGCTGACATGGATGTACATGCAGCAAAAAGATTACGACCAGGCGCTTAACCAGGCGCTTGCACTAAGCCGCCGTACCAATAACGACGGTGGTGATGTTTATGACCTGTGCCGTACCCTGGTAATTAACGAGGCGTATGATGCCGCCATACGTGGTTACGAATTTGTTATAAGCAAGGGTAAAACCCAGTCTTGGTATACATCAGCAAAAATTGAGCTGATAGACGCGAAAAACCTTAAAATAACCAGCGGCAAATATGTGTATGATGACCTGGTAGGGCTTGAAAAAGATTACCTGGACCTGTTAACAGAGCTGGGACGTAACTCATCGACCGTATTTGCTATGCAAAAGCTGGCAAAATTGGAGGCCTTTAAACTGCATAAACTGGATGATGCGCAAAAACTTTTAGAAGAAGTTAGTAAGATGACTAATGTGCGGGCCGAGTTAGCGGCATCGTGCAAGCTTGATCTGGCGGATGTTTACCTGCTTAACAAGATGCCATGGGATGCTACCTTGCTATACAGTCAGGTAGAAAAAGATAATCCAAATACGGCCATCGGGCAGGACGCCAAATTCAGAAATGCCAAATTCTCTTATTATACCGGCGATTTTGCTTTCGCTAAAAGTCAGTTACTGGTTTTAAAAACGGCTACGTCGCAATTAATTGCTAATGACGCCCTTAACTTATCACTGCTGGTAACTGATAACCTGTCTGCCGATAGTGCCGGAAAAGCCCTGAAAGTATACGCAAAGGCTGATATGCTGATATTTGCGCAAGAGCCGGAAAAGGCAATGGTAGTGTTGGACAGCATTAACTTTTTGTATCCGGATAATATCCTTGCTGATGATATATCCATGTCAAAAGCGCGCATATATATTCAGCAAAAAAATTATACCGAGGCCATAAAATATCTTAAGAAGATATTTACCGAAAACCCGACTGAGCTTTGGGCCGATGACGCGGTTTACATGCTTGCCGATATTTATGATAACCAGTTGAATGACAAGGAACAAGCCAAGACGCTTTATCAGAAAATAATTACTGATTACCCGGGCAGTCTGTGGATCAACGATGCACGCAAACGCTTCCGCATTTTACGTGGCGACAACACAGAGAACCTGTAATTTATTCCTATTTTTGCGGCATGATCGTTTATAACGAAACCGTAATTGTGGATGAAGCTATACACCGGCAATGGCTAAGCTGGATGCAACAGGAGTATATACCACGCGTAATGGCCACCGGCCATTTTAACCGCTACACCATTTTGAATGTGCTTGATTCGCCGAATGAAGGTGTTACCTATTGCATTCAATATTTTGCAGACAACCGCCAAAGCTATAACGACTTTGAACAGGCTCATCTGCAAACTTTGCAGGCGCTTCATTTTCAGAAATTTGAAAACCAGTTTGTATTATTTAATACCTTAATGCAAACGGTAAAATGATAATCTTTTAAACAAGAAAGGCCCCGATAAATCGGGGCCTTTCTTCTTTATTGTTACTTAGTTATCAGATTATACAACTCATCCAATTTCGGACTCAATACAATTTCTATGCGTCTATTCTTCGCCAATGCGTCCGCGGCAGTGCCGGGGTCAATGGGCTGAAACTCGCTTTTACCGGTAGCTGTTAACCTTTTCGGATCGATCTTCTCAACTTCGGTTAAATAGCGGGTTACTGATGTAGCACGTAAAACGCTCAGGTCCCAATTATCCTTTATTTGCCCAAGATTAGTTATCTTTTTATTATCAGTGTGCCCCTCAACCGCCATATTAATATCGGGCTCCTTTTGCATTACTATAGCCAATTGCTTTAATGCCGCTTTACCACGCTCATCAATAACTATACTAGCTGATGGGAAGAGCAGTTTGTCGGTTAATGACACATAAACCTTTCCGTTACGTATATCAACTGATAAACCATTTTGCTGGAAACCCAACAGCGCTTTTTGCAATTTATCTTTCAACGCGTTAGTAGCTTCGTCGCGCTTCTTTAAAATACCCTCTACTTCTTTTAAACGTTGTTCGCGCTTTTGCAGATCGGCAGATAGCTGGCTAACCCTTGAGGTTGTGCTGTTATAATTGGTGTTAAGCGCGCCATACTTATCATTAAGCGTGTTATAATTACCTTGTAGAGCGGCTATATCACGCCTTAATCCGGTTATATCCCTGTGTAATTTGGCAGTATCGCCTTCTAAACTGCCAATCTGATCCTCAAGGGTGCCCGTTCGGGTAGTTAACGAGTCGCGTTGAGCAAGCAACCCCTTGTATTTTTTAGGCGATAAAACAACGCACGAATGCAGTGTTGTTGCTAAAACTGCCGCCAAAACAAAATACTTTATCTTCATATTATTCCAAGGTTATGTGTTAAACAATTGCGTTGCGTAAAAAAACATTAAGCGGGTAGATCTTGCTGCATATGGTAGTGACCTTGTCAACCAGGTCCGCTTTCATCAGGTCCTTATCTTTTAAATCGTGCCAGGCTATAAAGCTTTTCAGTTTAAGCAGCTCAATATTTTCATTGTCGGCGCTGTAATCGCGCGGCAGCGTTTTCAATTTATCCTGCTCCCTAAAACTACCGAATAATTTAACAAAACTTGCATCGTCAATTATAGCTTTCAGATCGTGTCCATTATAATCAATTTCCTGACGGATGGCTTTTAAGTGCGCGGCTTCGGGCATCCAATAGCCGCCTGCAATAAACGACTTGCCGGGCTGCACCTGGAAGTAATATTCCGCGCCGCCAGCCTTTACCCCGGTAGTAGGCAAACTTATGCCGAAGTTGTTTTTATAAGGTGTTTTGTTTTTGCTGAACCGTACGTCGCGGTAAATGCGTAGCACGCATTTTTTAGGATCCAACTCGGCCAATACCGCCGGGTCAATTTTGTGCATTTCTTTTATCAGCTTACCGGCAAAATCAATAACATTTTCGCGGGCGGCATCATGGCGGGCTTTATTATCCATAAACCACTCGCGGATGTTATTATCTGCCAGTTCTGCTAAAAAATCAAACGTTTGCTTTTGTATCATCAGTATCAAGGTAGGGTTGATATTTTATTTTGGGCGATAGCCAATATAATAACAAAACGCGCGATGCCCTGAAAATTACAGGTGCCAGTAAAATGCATCCCCCGATTATTGTTCCCGTATATAACCACGGCGATGTAGTATTGTTGGTAATAAAATAAGTAGCCATTGCCAAACCGAAAGAAAGCCCCACATTTAAAGCGTAGCTAACATACATAGCTGCGTAAAAGTAGCCAGGTTCTATCTCAAAATAAAGATTGCAATGGGGGCAGTTAAGATTGATCTTGTTAGAGCCAAGGTTATAAACTTTCCCACTGAACATATCGCCACGGCGGCAACGCGGGCATTTAGCATGCGCCATCGCCCAC
>CAMLFI010000393.1 GCA_946479225.1 uncultured Mucilaginibacter sp.
TGTTCGCACATAGAATATACTTCAATGTCCTTCACTACCACCATCTGGCTGTATTCCTCTTTAAATAAAGCTGATCCTAAAATTTCTTTAGCGTCCAGATCATAACCATGGGTAAGGTATAGCATGGCTTTGGCGATACGCTCAGGGGTTTTTAATAAACCTTCGCGTTCAGGATTTTCGCCTATTTGCTTCAGCACTTCTTTGTAATGGGCAGACAAGCTGGCTATCAGTTCGGGGTTGTAACGGTCTACCTTTTCGTAACCGTTTATATCATCATCCCTGTCGGGGATATAGTTATTGTCAATCATTTTTCAGATTTAATCACCAAAATATTCCGCCGAGTTATTCTCGGTTTCAAATAACCTAACTGAGTGCAAAAATACGCCCTCATAGGCTTCGATAGGCGCTTTCAACTGGTTAAAAATTTCAATGCACAATAGCTCGGTTGATGCCATTTTGCCTCTCATGAAATCAACATCCAGATTAAGGTTTTTATGATCCAGCTTCTCAATAACGTATTCGTTAATGATCTCTTTTAACTCTTTAAGGTCAATTAAATAACCGGTTGCATGGGTTATCTGCCCTTTAACGGTTACAAAAAGATTATAGTTATGCCCGTGCCAGTTTGGATTGGCGCACTTACCAAAAACCTCAGCATTTTTCTCAGCGCTCCACTCCTCACGGTACATTCTGTGTGCTGCATTAAAATGTTCCTTGCGCGTTATGTGTATCATCATAATTTTAATGGGTGCAAATATACTAATTTTGATTTGGCGTTTTTTGTTTTAGTAGTAGTTTGAAGTTTTTCCGCCGACAGTTTTTTAGTGGCAGCGGCAGTAGCAGTTAAATGGTGTGATTTGATTTTCTGGCCGCTATCAAATAAAACTGCTACTGCCTTCTGCTACTGCAACTTCAAAGACTGCAAACTAAAAAAAGCTATATTAGCATAAAAACAAGCCTATGCGCATTTTGATTGTAGCTGCAACGCAGCCCGAAGTTGAGCCGTTAATACAATCGTTGGGTTTGCAGATAAAAGACGAACCTGATCTGTTTTTGCCCCGACATGCTTCGGTAGCTAATTGTTCGGTGCTTATAACCGGCGCAGGCATGGTGGCTACGGCTTTTGCATTGGGTAAGCATCTGCCGCATAACGTGTATAACCTGGTAATTAATTTAGGAATTGCAGGTAGTTTCGATCGTAACATCCCCTTGGGCAGTGTAGTCAATATAACGCAAGACACTTTTGCCGAGTTGGGGGCCGAGGATGACACTCGTTTTATCAGCATTGAACAATTGGGTTTAGGAGCCGGCATTTTTAACCCGACCAGCGCCATTAATTATTTTACCTCAAAAATAAATCCGCCTAAAGCAACCGCCATAACTGTTAACAAAGTACATGGCAATGAAGCATCAATAGCCGCAATTACCGATAGGCTAAAACCGCAACTGGAAAGCATGGAAGGAGCAGCATTTTTTTATGCCTGCCATCAGTTAAAGGTGCCTTGTGTGCAGATCAGGGCAGTGTCAAATTATGTTGAAAAACGCAACCGCGACAAGTGGGAGATAGGTCTTGCTGTTAAAAATCTGAATACATTTGCGCTGGAACTGATCAAAGAATTATAATTCTACCTAATTTTTTGACGGAAGTAAAAAGTTCATCACAAATAATATGTTACAGGAAAACTTACGAGCTCTTTTTAAGAGAGACCTTACCAAGCTTAAAGAGGAAATTGAAGCATACCGTACCGAAAGCGCAATATGGGCTGTTGAAGCAGAAATTGCCAATCCTGCGGGTAACCTTTGCCTGCATTTGGTGGGCAATCTTAATGCCTATATTGGTGCAGCAATTGGTAACACAGGATATATAAGACAGCGCGACCTTGAGTTTTCGCTAAAAGATATCCCCCGGTCCGAGCTGGTGCAGAAAATAGAGGATACAATCGTCATGATCGATCAGGTTATGAGCAGTTTTAAAACGGAACAACTTGACGAAGAATACCCGCTGGAAGTTTTAGGGGGTAAGATGACAACAGGATATTTTTTGTTGCACCTGGCAACACACCTAAGCTACCACCTGGGCCAGGTAAATTACCACAGAAGATTATTAGATAAATGAAACTAACCCTTGGCTTTTCGCCTTGTCCTAACGATACTTTTATTTTTGACGCGCTTATCCATCATAAAATTGATACCGAAGGACTGGAGTTTGAGGTTTTTTATGATGATGTTGAAACGCTTAACCAAAAAGCATTTCGCGGCGAACTGGATATTACCAAACTAAGCTACCACGCATTTGCTTACGTGGCGCATCAATATGTTTTGCTGGACGCGGGCAGCGCGTTGGGTTTCGGCGTAGGGCCGCTTTTGATTTCGAATTTTGAAATTTCAATTTCGGATTTACAAAATAATCAAATCCGAAATCGAACATCCGATATCCGAAATCCTTTAATCGGTATTCCCGGCAAATACACCACCGCCAATTTTTTATTGGGACTGGCTTTCCCGGAAGCGACCAATAAAGTTGAATTGGTATTTTCGGACATTGAAAACGCAGTTTTAGAGGGTAGGGTAGATATAGGCCTCATCATCCACGAAAACCGCTTTACCTACCAGGATAAAGGTTTAAAAAAAATCATCGACCTCGGCGATTTTTGGGAGAAGAAAACCGGCTGCGCCATCCCATTGGGCGGAATAGTTGCCAACCGCAATTTGCC
Organism: uncultured Mucilaginibacter sp.; assembly: GCA_946479225.1. The sequence goes on from CAMLFI010000393.1 coordinate 2,715, forward strand.
TGTTGATGTTCAGCATAAAATAAATAGAGTGTTGCGCAAGTCGGTTGAGTTTGCTTTTGCTAATCCAAAATCGGGTTTAGAATTCATTCGCCAGCACGCGCAGGAAATGAGCGAGGAAGTGATGTATAAGCACATTGAGCTGTATGTAAATAAATACTCCGTTGATTTGGGCGAGGAGGGAAGAAAGGCAATCAATTTATTGTTTAATACCGCGCTGGAGAAAGGTATAATACCGGAGATAAAGGAGAATATCTTCCTCACGTAGTAGTTTGTCATCCGAGCGCCAGCGAAGGATCTTATACGCTATTCATATACGGTGGCTCGTCGCTTTTACAAGATTCTTCGCTATCGCTCAGAATGACAATGGTGTTAAATAAAGTTAAATACTTGTTTACGAAGATATTATCGGCGAAACTTTATTGATTTTAGATAGTTATTTCTCAAAACACCTCGTCATGAAATCGATATTCAGTTTTTTAGCCGCATTCTTGCTATTCGGCGCAATACTATCGTCCTGTAATCAATCTGAAAAGAAAACCGATGCACGTCAGCCCGATACGCTTGCCATTGATACACCGGTTGCCATCAACAACAACGGCGTTAATATAGCCTATACAGATACCGGCAGGAGCGATACCACAATATTTTTTATACATGGTTGGGCAATTAACAAAGGCTACTGGGCCGACCAGGTTTCGTA
>CAMLFI010000394.1 GCA_946479225.1 uncultured Mucilaginibacter sp.
CGTTTTAACACAGATGAGTATTTTGAAGGCACCCAAATCGTGAATGTTCCTGCGCCGCTGGATGACCTGCCTGTTTTTATTAAAGGCGGAGCGATCATTCCTATGCAAAACCTGATTCAAAATACAGCCGATGAATGCGATGGTACATTGTACATTCATGTTTGGAATGGAGCTGGTGAAAGTGAGTTCACGTATTATGAAGATGATGGGATAAGCTACAACAATGAAAAAGGAGAATATTACAAGCGTATCATCCGGTTTGATCCGCAAGATAGGGTAATAACATTCTTAGAGGTAGAAGGAAACTTCAGATCAAAGTATCACTTTTTACAGGTAGTGTTACACGGGTTTGGAGACAAGGAGATTTTGGAATGTGTCGATAACGCTAATTCTCTAATAACTGTAAATTATTGAAAGTGTTGAAGAAAGGGTCCACAATTAATTCCCCATGATATTTTTTCGCAGGTTTTTTATATCTTAATGGCGTAAAGCCATGAAACACGACGATCACCTTTTAGACCAGCATGACCCTCAGCGCCGGGATTTTCAAATAGAGCGCCTTATCCTTTTTACTGACGCAGTATTCGCAATTGCGATAACGTTGTTAATAATTGAGATCAAAGCTCCCGAAGGCCACGATAAGAATACACGACAGCAAGTAGTTGATCTTTTAAATATGATCCCAAAGTTCATCGGTTTTATGATGAGCTTTTTTGTTATAGCTATTTACTGGCGAAGCCACCACCGTATATTTGGTTTTGTGACCAATTTTACGGAGAAACTGATATGGATCAATATGTTGTTTCTGTTTACAGTGGTTTTGATGCCATTTTCGTCGGCATACTTTAGCGAAAATCAAACGCAAACGGTTCCGTTTATATTTTACAATGCCAACGTTATCATCATGGCACTGGTTAATTTCCGAATAATTAATTATGTGTTCAATCCTGCTAATAACATAGCTGCGCACTTGCCATCGGCGCAGTTTTTACATTTGTTCAGAATGCGAGCTATAGCCATACCTTTATTCTTCTTTTGCTGCTTATTAATCCCGCTTTTTTTCGGGGCACCGGTCTCTATTTTTGGAGTGCCGTTTCCGGTTATATATTGTCTGATTTGGCCGATGATGTTTTTGTTAAACCGCTATAATAAGCGTAAATTCATGACTAAGCCGGTAATTGCCCGCAGGGCCGCTACAGAGTAAAAGCATATATCCAAAGATACAAAAACAAAAGCCCTCTCCAGTCAACCGGAGAGGGCTTTAATATATATTGAGTTTACTTATTGTATTACTTCACTTCTTCAAAGTCAACATCAGTAACATCGTCAGCTGCACCTTGAGCGTTACCGGCGTTGCCACCAGCTTGACCTGCATCAGCGCCCGGTTGTTGTCCGGCTTCGGCAGATGCTTTGTACATGTCTTCAGATGCTGCAGTCCATGCAGTGTTTAGTTCTCCCTGTGCAACTTCAATATCAGCTAAGTTTTTAGATGCATAAGCAGCTTTCAACTTGGTCAGGCTTTCTTCAATAGGTGCTTTTTTATCAGCAGGGATTTTGTCGCCATATTCTTTCAGCTGTTTTTCTGTAGAGAAGATCAGGGCATCGGCACCGTTCAGTTTTTCAACTTCTTCTTTTGCCTTGTTGTCGGCATCGGCGTTAGCTTCTGCTTCGTCTTTCATTTTCTTGATCTCGGCATCAGTTAAACCTGAAGAAGCTTCGATACGTATTTTCTGCTCTTTGCCTGTTGCTTTATCTTTTGCAGATACATGCAATATACCGTTAGCATCAATATCAAATGTTACTTCAATTTGAGGCACACCGCGCGGAGCAGGTGGGATACCATCCAGGTGGAAACGGCCGATAGTACGGTTAGCCGATGCCATTGGGCGCTCACCTTGCAAAATGTGGATCTCAACAGATGGCTGGCTATCAGACGCGGTTGAGAAAGTCTCTGATTTTTTAGTAGGGATAGTAGTGTTTGATTCTATCAATTTGGTCATTACACCACCCATGGTTTCAATACCTAAAGAAAGTGGGGTAACATCTAACAACAACACATCCTTAACTTCGCCGGTTAACACACCACCTTGAATAGCTGCACCAATTGCAACCACTTCATCAGGGTTAACACCTTTTGAAGGCGCTTTACCGAAGAATTTTTGAACAGCATCTTGTATAGCTGGTATACGGGTTGAACCACCTACCAAAATAATCTCGTCAATATCACTTGTGCTGTAACCTGCATTTTTCAATGCGGTTTTACAAGGCTCAATAGTACGTTTGATCAGGCTATCAGCCAATTGCTCAAATTTAGCACGTGTTAAAGTTTTAACTAAGTGCTTTGGCACACCGTCGCCGGCGCTAATGTATGGTAAGTTAATTTCAGTTTGAGTTGAGCTTGATAACTCAATTTTAGCTTTCTCTGCTGATTCTTTTAAACGTTGCAAAGCCATTGGGTCTTTACGCAGATCAATACCTTCGTCACTTTTAAATTCGTCAGCCATCCAGTCGATGATCACCTGGTCAAAGTCGTCACCACCTAAGTGCGTATCACCATCGGTTGATTTTACTTCAAAAACGCCATCACCTAACTCCAATACTGATACGTCATGCGTACCACCACCGCAGTCAAACACAGCAATTTTCATGTCCTTATGTGCTTTGTCCAGGCCATAAGCCAGGGCAGCAGCAGTAGGCTCGTTAATGATACGGCGTACTTTTAAACCTGCAATTTCACCGGCTTCTTTAGTAGCTTGGCGTTGTGCATCGTTAAAATAAGCAGGTACGGTAATAACCGCTTCTGTAACTTCGTGACCCAAAAAGTCTTCGGCAGTTTTTTTCATTTTCTGCAAAATCATTGCAGAAAGCTCCTGTGGCGTGTATTTACGATCGCCAATTTCAACACGTGGTGTGTTGTTGTCGCCTTTTACTACACTGTAAGGCACGCGGTCGGCCTCTTTAGTAACCTCGTTAAACTGGTTACCCATGAAGCGTTTAATAGATGAAATAGTTTTGGTAGGATTAGTAATAGCCTGACGTTTTGCAGGATCACCTACCTTACGCTCGCCATTGTCGATAAAAGCCACTACTGACGGCGTAGTACGTTTGCCCTCGCTGTTAGCTATAACTACAGGTTCGTTACCTTCCATTACAGCTACGCAGGAGTTTGTTGTTCCTAAGTCGATTCCGATTATTTTAGACATATGATTATTGTTTCTTTACTTGATTGTTTTACCTAATACTTGCTTATTAACAAGGGCTGTGCCAAATTAAGTTTGTCAGTTTTTATTGGGGTGAAAGGCGAAAGGTAAAAGGGGAAAGGTAATTTTAGTCAGAATTTGGGTTGAAACGGTGACAGGTTGGCAGAGGTTGGGAGATTATTTGATTGGTGATTAGAGATTAG
>CAMLFI010000395.1 GCA_946479225.1 uncultured Mucilaginibacter sp.
GGAAAGCTTTTTAATACTATTTCCTACAATGGTAATCCCTTGTTTCCGACAGGCGTTTACGATTGCGAAGACATGGCGGTGGGGCCGGGACCAAAAGCCGGGAAAAGCTACATTTATATTGGCGACATAGGCGATAATTCTTTTAACAGGCCGGCCATTACTATTTACAGAATGGAAGAAAAAAGGGGACTGCTTAACGGAACCGATAAAACAGTAAAGGCAGCTCCCATCTATTTAAAATATCCCGACAGCCCGAAGGACGCCGAGACGCTGATGATAGATCCGCTGGAGAAGCTGCTTTACATAGTAACCAAACGTGGCGACGCGGTGGGTGTTTATACAGCCCCTTTAAATTCAGCACCCGGTGACACTGTTACGCTAACCAAAAAATGCACGTTAACTTTTAGCGGCATAAAACCTTTAAAATGGATAACTGCCGGCGATATATCAAAAGACGGGAAACACATTTTGTTAAAAAGCTACCAGGAGATCTACTACTGGGAACGCCGCGACAATGAAACTGTATGGCAGGCCATGCAAAGAAAACCGTTTAACCCACATTACGAAGAAGAAAAATTAGGCGAAGCCATTGCTTTTGGTGCCGACGGCAAGGGCTTTTACACTACCAGCGAAGGTGTATTTGCCCCGATATATTATCATAAAACACCATAAGGCTTTTAAAAAGAATTTCTATATTTAATGCACCGAAAAAAACTAAAATAGTTATGAAGAAAAAATTATCTATTGCAGCACTACTTGTTTGCTGCGTTACTGTTGCTTTTGCAGCATTTGCAGATCTGTCCGGAAAATGGAAAGGCACATTAAAATTTGGCGACATGGAAATTCCGCTTAATTACACTTTTAAAGTTGATGGCGAAAAACTAACCGGCTCAATTGGATCTGACCAGGGTGAAAATCCGATTTCTGAAGGTAAAATAAAGGGAAACGATTTTTCATTTTCTTTAGATTTTAACGGAGAAAAAATACCTCATACAGGTACGTACTATGGCGATTCTACCATTGTCATTTCTGAATTTCAGGGTCAGAAAAACCGTGTTAAACTTACCCGCGCTCAGTAACGGAGTTTTAAATCAATTTGGTCGCTGGATAAGCTCCAATGACAATCAAAGCATTAAACCGAAAAACCAAAAATAATTATGAAAAAAAGAATTTCAATCATTGCGCTGCTTGTTTGCAGTTTTGTTGTTGCACTTGCAGCATTTGCCGACCTGAATGGAAAATGGAAAGGCACCTTAAAATTTGGCGACAATCAAATTGACCTGACCTACACTTTTAAAGTTGATGGTGAAAACCTGACAGGTACTATAGGCACAGGGCAGGGCGAATTCCCCATTGCTGAAGGAAAAATAAAGGGCAACGATTTTTCTTTCTCACTTGATTTTAACGGAACCAAAATACCTAACACCGGTAAATATTATGGCGATTCAACCATTATAACACAAGATTTTAATGGCAACAAGAGCAATATTAAACTTGTCCGTGCACAATAAATATTAAACCGAAAAATCCTTAAATAAAACTGAAAACCCAACTATTATGAAAAAAAGACTATCAATCATTGCGCTGCTTGTTTGCAGCTTTGCTGTTGCCTTTGCAGCATTTGCTGACCTGAATGGAAAATGGAAAGGCACCTTAAAATTTGGCGATTTTGAATTGCCGCTTACCTATACTTTTAAAGTTGACGGCGAAACTGTAACAGGTGCCTGCACTACGGATCAGGGCGACCTTCCTATATTAAACGGCAAAATCAAAGGAAGTGATTTTACTTTTGCCTTAGATATTCAAGGACAACAAATGCCGCAAACCGGTAAATTCTATGGCGACTCAACGGTTATAACTTCTGAGTTCCAGGGTCAAAAAACCCGCGTTAAATTAGTGCGCGCTCAATAATAGTATTAATTTAAAAGAGAGGGCCTGCAAGAAAATTGCAGGCCCTTTTTTTATTTGCTTTTCCCCCGCCCCTGCGCTACATTTGCAGCAATGTTAAACCGTGTTACTGCCATAGTGTTATTGGTTGCGCTGCTTTCGGCCAATTTTTCGCGCTTGTTTGTTTATGCCGGTTTTGAACTGAACAAAAAATACATCGCCACCCAACTTTGCGAGAACAGAGATAAGCCCCTGCTGCATTGCGACGGGCACTGTTACTTTATGAAAAAAGTTAAACAGGTGCAGGAAAAAGAAAAAAGCAATGAGCGCCAAACGCAAAAAAGCTTGTTTCAGGAAGTTTTTGTAAAATCATCCAGCTCAGTAAAGTTCTTTTCGCAGGTAGTTAATACCATAGCTACACCTTATAAAATGGCCGGGACCACTTCTTCCCTGCTTGCTGTGTTCCAGCCTCCACAATTAGCATAATACTCCTTTCTCTTAGTGTATTTTTTATCAAAGGCTTGCCATGCTTTGCCGTTTGATCAAATCGTACATTATAAGTACTCCACAATTTATGCTAATCAAGGGAGAAAACCTCCCTTAACAAAAGACACTTAGGTGAAAAAATACTATGTATTGTTTTTGCTGAACCTGCTTACAGTGGCAGCATTCAGTCAAATAAAAGGCACGGTTACCGATGCCATAACACACGAAGGCTTGGCCGGCGCAGCGATAAACGACGGCGCTAAAAGCCTTACCCATACCAACATACACGGAGAGTTTAGCCTGCTCCAATCGGCGTTAAAAACCATTAAGGTGACCATGGTGGGTTATACCCCACGCACCGTTATAGTTGTAGACGGTGCTCCGGTCAGCGTTGAGCTTGAACCTTCAACAACCGATCTGCAAACCGTTGTTGTCTCGGCTAATCGTGAGGGACAAGACCGCCGCGACGCTCCTATCGCCATCAGCAAGATCAATTCAACTTTAATAAAAGACACCAAAGCAACAGCACTGTACCAATTGCTAAATAAAGTACCCGGCGTTTATATGGTGAACCTGGGTAACGAGCAGCACACCATGTCTATAAGGCAGCCCATCACTTATAATGCGCTGTATTTATATATGGAAGATGGTTTGCCGATACGCCCTACCGGAATATTTAATCATAATTCGCTGTACGAGATCAACATGTCGGGCGTAAAGGATATAGAGGTTATAAAAGGCCCGGCTTCTTCGTTGTATGGCAGTAACGCAATAGGCGGCGCTATTAATTTTATTACGCAAAGTCCGCCTGCCGGTTATGCTGGGAACGTGTCAATACAGGGCGATAATTATAACTATCGCCGGGTTGATGCCGACGGTGGTTTTACTAAAGGCAAGTTTGGTTTGTATGTGGGTGGATATTTGGTTAAGCAAAAAGATGGCTGGCAGGATTATTCCGACTTTGATAAAACTTCCCTCAATTTAAAAATGACCTATGCGGCTACTGATCGCACCAAACTAACTTTTGC
>CAMLFI010000396.1 GCA_946479225.1 uncultured Mucilaginibacter sp.
TTATTGTAAGGGGAGCAATAGAATTTAACGAACCGGGCGTGTTTATGGCTTTTGAAGAAAAAGCGGATGAACTGGCCATGAACGTTGCTTCATTGGGTTTTGATTTAAAAAAACTACAGGCAGATAAAAAGATAAGGGTAGACCATGTCCATATAGAACGGACTGAAATTGAGGAGACGGGCGAATACGATCTGGAGGGTTTATTCATAAGGTTAGGTCACGCTATTGATAGTATTAAGGCCAAACGTGTGGTGTTAGACACCCTCGAAAACCTTTTTTCGGGCTTAAATAATCAGCGTATCCTTCGTGCAGAGTTGGGGCGACTGTTCCATTGGCTTAAAGGGAAAGGTGTAACCGCCGTTATAACAGGCGAAAGGGGCGATGGAAAGCTTACCAGGCATGGTTTGGAAGAATATATATCAGATTGCGTGATCCTGTTAGATCATCGCGTTATTGATCAGATATCAACCCGCCGTTTGCGTATTGTAAAATACCGCGGTACCGTGCATGGTACCAACGAATATCCTTTTTTAATTGATGAGGAAGGCATTTCAGTAATGCCGGTAACATCGTTGCATCTGGCTAAAGAAGTTCAGACCGAACGCATCTCAACAGGTATTGCCGGATTAGACCAAATGTTGGGTGGCAAAGGATTTTTTAAAGGGAGTAGCATATTGGTATCAGGCACAGCCGGAACCGGAAAAACCAGTATAGCGGCCTACTTTGCGGTGGAAGCCTGTAAACGGGGCGAGCGTTGTATCTATTTCTCGTTTGAAGAATCACCCAAACAGATCGTTAGAAACATGAAATCGATCGGTCTGGATGTGCAGAAATATCTGGACAATAATTTATTGCATTTCCATGCATCGCGACCAACGCTGTATGGCCTGGAGATGCACCTTGTTGCCATGCATAAGCATATTCGGATGTTTAAACCGGATACTGTTATATTAGATCCCATCACCAACCTTATTACTATTGGTTCGGTAGGCGAAGTTAAATCAATGCTGGTGCGCTTGTTAGATTTCCTGATGGAGCAGCAGATAACGGTTATGTTTACTGCCTTAACGTTAAACACCATTGTAAACGAACAAACTGACGAGGGTGTATCATCATTGGTTGATGCCTGGCTGTTGGTGCGGGATATAGAATTTAACGGCGAGCGTAATCGTGGCATGTATGTAATGAAATCGCGTGGTATGAAGCATTCTAACCAGGTACGCGAGTTTTTAATAACAGATAGTGGTTTGAGCCTTGTTGATGTTTATTTGGGCCCTGAGGGAGTATTAACGGGGTCGGCCCGCGAAGCTGAACAACTTAAAGAGCATACCGGCAAGGCCCTGCGCGATTATGCGCTGGATCGGAAAGACCGCGAGGTAACCCGTAAACGCAAGGTATTAGAATCTAAGATATCAAGCCTGCAAACCGAGTTTGAATCTGTTGAAGAGGAGCTAAATAAAATTTACCTGGAAGAAGAACTGAAAAAAGAAATAATGGAGAAAAATCGCAGAGAAGTAATGGCCCTGCGCCGCGAAAACAAAGACAATGAATCTGCCCCGGTTCCGGCTAAAAAGAAAGGCAAAAAATAATGACACCGGTAAAATCAAAAAAAGCCTGGGAACTACGATTGTATGTTGCCGGCAAAACGACAAAGTCTGTTACCGCCTTAACTAATCTTCAAAAATATTGCGAAGAACATTTAAAGGGCCAATATGTTATAGAAGTAGTTGATCTGCTTGAAAGGCCGCAGTTGGCAGAAGGCGATCAGATTTTTGCAATACCAACATTAGTTAGAAAGGTACCTGAGCCGATCCGTAAAATTATCGGCGATCTGTCTAACGAAGAAAAAGTTTTAGTAGGGTTAAATATTCGCCCTGCATAGCCGATGAAAGCAAATACATGGTTACAGGAAGGTAGCAGCCGAAACGACGATGATATATCGTACAAATTGCGTTTATTTATTACAGGGGCATCCCCTAACTCTACGCGCGCGGTTGATAACCTGACGGCTTTTTGCGAAAAGAACTTGCAAGGCAATTATGCGCTTGAGGTTATTGACGTTTATCAGCAGCCCGCTATTGCAGAAACAGAGCAAATAATAGCTCTGCCTTTACTGATAGCAAGCGGGGTGGAAAGCAAAAGGAAATTGATAGGCGACATGTCCAATACACAAAAGCTATATCAATATTTTAATATAACACCTTGATCAATCCATGGAACAGCAACCCACCTACCAACAGCTGCTGAACGAGAACAAGGAGTTACGATGGCAGTTAGAAGAAGCAAACGATGCAATTGACGCTATTCGTAACGGGCAGGTTGACGCCCTTATTGTAAAAAACGAGGACGGCCCGCAACTATATACGCTTAAGAGTGCCGACCAAACTTACCGTGTTTTTATTGAGCAAATGAATGAGGGCGCGGTAACGCTAAATCGGGAGGGTCTGATACTTTATAGTAACTCGCGCTTTGCCGCATTGGTTGGTAAGCCTTTAGAGCACGTTATCGGGTTTAGCTTTGTTGATTTTGTTGCCGGAGATAAAACCATTTTTTTGGGCATGCTAAACAGCAGCTGGGAGCAGGATTGCAAAGCCGAAGTAACTATTGGCGATGAAGTGCATCCGGTTCCATGTTTGTTATCATGCAATGCCATGGATTTCGATGGCGGAAAGGCTTTGAGTGTGATAATTACAGATCTTACAATTCAAAAAGCAAACCAAAAGCAATTAGAATCGCAGTTTGGCCAGTTGGAGGAGGCCCAGTTGCTTACTCAAAAGCTGAATGACGAATTAGAGGAAACTGTTAAGACACGCACCAAGGATCTTACCATAAGCAGGGAGTATTTGAAACTGTTAATGGATAACATTCCGCAAATGACGTGGACAAACCTGCCCGACGGTCAGATCACATTTTATAACAAGCGCTGGTATAGTTACAGCGGGACCATGCCCCCTACAACAGGCGTATATGAAAGTTTCAGGGACATTATTCACCCTGATGACCTGAAGCTTACCGAGGAACATTATTACGGCGCTATGCGAAGCGGTAATGTGTATGAATTTGAAAACCGTTACAGAAAGGCCGACGGCACCTACCGCTGGCACCTTAACCGGGGCGTGCCGCTGCTGGATGAGAACGGCGAGATATTGTTTTGGGTTGGTTCTGCAACCGATATAGAGGAGCAAAAGCAAGCCATGGACAAAAAAGACGAGTTTATTGGTATTGCAAGTCATGAATTGAAAACCCCGCTCACAAGTTTAAAAGGCTACATACAGTTAATGGGTATGTACAAAAAGGAGGAGGTGCCCGCGGCTATTAAACAATACATCAGCAAAGCTCTTAACGCTGTTAATAAGCTACAGCATTTAATAAATGATCTGCTTGATGTGAGCAAGAT
>CAMLFI010000397.1 GCA_946479225.1 uncultured Mucilaginibacter sp.
TTTTTTGCCTTTTTTTGGATCAGTTTGGATCACTTTTGGATCACCCCCAAAAAAGTAAAACCTGCAAAATGCATAAGCACCAAACCTTCCTATGGAACGTGTTAAACTATGCTTTTTCTACCAACTGGTCGTTCCTATGGAATGAAGAAGCTATGATGGTCCCATAGGGCAATGTCATTAAGTTAAGAAATTTGTCTTTTCGAGCGACAGCGAGAAATCTATACAATGTTGAGCCACAGGGCAGGCTTGTGTATAGATCTCTCCTTCTGTCGAGATGACATTCTCCTAATTACACTATTAGTTTGCTCAAACTCTTTACTTGGCCAAAGTATATTCGCCTGTTACATTGGTATCATTCATGGTTTCGCGCAATGACGCGCCATCTTCAGATTGTTGCATCTTATTCATTATTTCCACCAACCGCTTATCCATTGCCGCGTTTTCAATTTCCTTGCCATTCATCACCACCTTCATGCTGTTTAATGATTGTGCATTAGCCTGTAAAGTGTAGTTTATAAGAGATTGGCTATTGATAAACGATTTTATGTTTTTTAAAGGCAAAGCGATTTCGCAGGTGTAGGTTTTTGTATCGACTAGATAGCTGGCTGCCATTATACCGTAATCGTTATAAACAGAGATGCTATCCCCTTTAACATCGTTCAGATTTTTTACAATGATGGTTTTAAGGGAGGACGCAATTACGCTATTTATCTTCTTTAAATCATTTGTAAGGGTGTCTTTCTTCAATTCGATAATTGCCATCCTGTTCGCTTTATTAACAGCCAGATACGTTATAACCGCGCGCGCGTTTTTAGCGTTATTGTTAGAATTGTTTAAAAACAGGCTTATGCCACCACCAAACAATTTTTCTATTGCAACAGGATTTGCTGCCTTTAATATCAAATAAAGATTTTGCTCGTCATTAGCCAAAGTGTAATACAAACCGGTGGCGGTGTTGTACGCTTTAAAATCGCCCCACTCTGTTGCTTTTCCATCAATTTTCACGGTAGCCGGTGCACGTAAACTTGTTTCCTGTTTGTTGGGTAACTTTTGGGCGTTCGCAGCCAAAAAGGTTAAAGTCATTAAAAAGAATAACGTAATCTGTTTCATTTTATAATTTTTTAGGTACATAGGATTGGATTGTTTTAATAAGTTACGGAGTCATAACGTAGGTACCACTCACATCGCCCGGCGCGGCTATCATTTGCATATCTATCATTGCAGGCCAGGGATTACCGGCCGAAGGTTTATCAGGAGAGGACATCCGCGTTCCGCCATTAATTTGTTCAAAAAACACGCCCTCTGCATAAGCCGACCCATTTAGCTTGATATTGTAACTCAACACACCGCCCTTAGCTACCGGTTTATTTAAATACTTTAAAGGCAGCGCTAATTCATATGTGTAAGTTAATGGATTATCAAATGATCCGGCAGCCATTATTCCTTCTTCATTGTAAATAGATATCAAGGTATCGCCGATGGCTTTAATTCCGGTTAATTTAATTTGCTTTGCATTTTTTACAAACTCTTTATTGGATGCTAAAACAAAGGAATCTACCGCAGCGGTTCTCGCAATAATTGCTGCTCTGTTTCTCAGGTTTATAGCGGGCGTCGCTTTCCGGTCAAACAGCGGGTAAGTTACTGTTGTACCCCCCTTTACCGCGTCGCCTCCTGCGGTACTTACAGCGAACGTTATGCTCCCAGCAATTATCTTCCGGATAGCCACCCCATCGGTAGCTTTAACCACCAGGTACAGGTTCTTATCATCATTGGCAATTGTATAATATACTTCGATAGCGCTGTTGTATGCTTTCAGGTCGCCCCACTCCGCTCCCTTACCATCAATTTTTACGTTAGCAGGTGCTTTCAAGCTTACTTCCTGCTTGTTGGGTAGTTTTTGTGCATTAGCGGTTACACAGGCTATTGTTATAATCAACGATAAAATAACTATTTTCATGATAAGGTTTAGGTAAGATATATTTCTTAAGAGTCGCTACGCCACATTTTTTTAGAAGCGATACGCGTACATCTCTTTAAATCCATTTATCATATTCAATTTCGGCGGTTCAAAGCCGTTAATAATTGCCTCCTGTTCTGCTCTGTCTGTTATCATCTTTGAACCTCTGTAAAACTCTAAGTGCGCTGCCACTTTGTTTTCTTCGCGATTAAATGCCGCTATGCCTAATAATTGGCCCTTTTTTACTTCTTGTCCTTTAGAAACCTTAAGATTTTTAAGATTTGAATACACCGCGAAAAACTCGCCGTTCTTTATTAATACCAGGTTTGTGCCTAAAATCTCCTGAACAGATATCACGGTTCCTGAAAAAGATGCAGCTACAAGCGAATCATTCAGGTTTTTGTACCCTGTCTTTAATGTAGGAGCACTGTTTAACAGGTCTTTTTTCATATCGATATTGTCAGGTCTGTCAGGCTTAATACCGATGTTAAGAACCTTCTCCGGCTTTGATGAGCCATTAGCTGCAGGATTATCAGAAACATTAACTTTGTTAACAATTTCTGCAGGCAGCGTTTTTATTGCTTGCGCTACGCCGCCACCCATGTATTCTTTCCCGTTAATCAATACCCTTTTTACCGGCTGGTTGTTAACCCATAATGTACCGTCGGCTCTAACTTCCATGCCAGATGCTTTTGCAATCAATTGATTTGAGCCCACTGTGTTATTTCCGACGGTATCTTTTCCCTGCGGTTCAGTTTCACTACCTGGTTTGTTAGCCGGATTTGTTTCAAGTTGATAACGGTACCTTATTGAGGGACCGAACGCTGTGGTTTTGTCAGCAGCGTTAAAGTTACTTTGCCCGCCGGTTATTAAAACAGGTTTACCTATCCCCGGGTTAGTACCCGAACTCCATGATCTGTACTGGGGCGTGATAGAACCGTTTGATAGCCCGCTTTGAAGTGTTTTATTAGCAATAAGGTTAGCGCCACCTGTTGCTGCTTTTTTATTTTTACCGGGTGCAATAGCTCCTGTTTTAACAGGCGCATTGGTCACTTTTGAATTAGCACCCGGGTCAAATTCAAAAATAGCATTATACCCGTCTACTTTAAATCCACGATCCTTAAGATCCTTTGTCGGGCCTACGCTTACACCTATTGACGGACCATAGCTGGCCTTATCAACCGGAAAAAAAAGCCTAAAATCTCTTTCGTTATACAGCTTGCCATTTATTATAACGGCTACTTTTCCGTTAACAGGCGTCCAGGCCCCCGCGGTACCACCAACCAAGCGATGTAAACGTACCATATCGTATTTGCTTCCATCCTCTTTAGTTAAAGTTACGCGGGAAAAGAATTTGCCTTTGGCCGCCGCCAGTTTTAAAAGATTCTCCCTTTCGAGCTTGGTCAGGTAATTTATTTTTCCATTTCGGGTTTTAATC
>CAMLFI010000398.1 GCA_946479225.1 uncultured Mucilaginibacter sp.
GAACAGGATTATACCGAGGGAAGCATCCGCAAAGCGGTGTTTCTACTGGCTATACCTATGATACTGGAATTGAGTTTGGAAAGCGTATTTGCGTTGGTTGATATATTTTTCGTGAGCAAATTGGGGCCGAATGCCATCGCCAGCGTTGGTCTAACAGAATCGGTTATCACGATAGTATATTCTATAGCGATTGGTTTAAGTGTTGCGGCTACAGCTGTTGTGGCACGCCGGGTTGGCGAAAAAGAGCCTAAAGCAGCTGGTCATGCCGGTGCGCAGGCCATATTGGTTGCCGTTGTGCTATCTATTATATTAACCATAGTCGGGACTATTTTTGCGCCGCATGTTTTAGCCATAATGGGTGCCAGCCCCGAAGTGGTTGCTGAAGGTTCCATTTTTACCCGCATTATGTTTGGCGGAAGTTTAGTTATCATGCTAATATTCCTGATAAACGGGATATATCGTGGTGCCGGCAACGCTGCAATGGCTATGAAAAGTCTTTGGATTGCCAGCGCCGTAAATATTATCCTCTGCCCTATTCTGATCCATTTTTTGGGATTAAAGGGAGCGGCAATAGCAACAGTTACCGGTCGAACTTCAGGGGTACTCTACCAGTGTTATCATTTATACAAAGGCAATGGCATCATCAAATTTAGCATGGCCGATTTTGGTTTTGATGCGACAGTTGTAAAATCGATCATAAAAATAGCCTGGCCCGCTACGCTACAATTTATTATTGCCAGTGGCAGCTGGATAGCCGTAACACGTTTGGTTGCTGAAACCGATGGTACCAACGCATCAGCAGGCTATCAGTTAGCTATGCGGAATGTGATATTCTTTATTTTACCGGCCTGGGGGCTGAGCAACGCAGCGGCTACATTGGTGGGCCAAAACCTGGGTGCCAAAAAGTTTGACCGCGCCGAGCAAAGTGTGAACATTGCTGCTAAATACAATGCCATTTTTATGGGTTTCGTGATGCTGATATTTCTTTTATTCTCCAATTGGATCATTAAATTCTTTACCCACGAACCTGAAGTTATAAAATACGGCTCATTGGCTTTAAAGATAATGGGCTCCGGTTACATATTTTATGGTCTAGGAATGGTAATGAGCCAGGCATTAAACGGAGCGGGCGATACCCAAACGCCTACCTGGATCAATTTTGTTTGTTTTTGGCTGATACAGATACCACTGGCCTACGTTCTGGCTAACAGTTTTGATTTGAGGTCAACAGGTGCATTTCTATCCATGCCTATTGCCGAAACGTTTTTGGCGCTTGCCGCATGGTACTATTTTAGAAAAGGAAAATGGAAAGAGGTAAAGGTATAGTGCGAAAGTATTAATTTGGCTGCCGTGAAACCAAAAATCATTGTAGAATCTATTGCAATAGGGCAAGCTACGTTAACTGACATACCGCAATTAAAAGAATTGGGGCTTATAGCTTACGGTCAATATGCGGAGACTCTGGGAGCTGACCATTGGGCCCAAATGCGACAAAATTTAAGCAACGAAACAATGTTTGCGAATCTACTTAACAAATCCATGTGTTTTGTTGCCCGCGCCAAAGACGAAATTATCGGCATGGCGTTTCTGCTACCGAGTGGTAATGCTATTGATGTGTATGAAGCAGATTGGAGCAGCATACGATTAGTTGCAGTTCATCCGTCACATCAAGGCAAACACTTGGCAAAAACGCTTACCCAAATGTGCATTAACCAGGCTATAAGTAATGGCGAAAAAACTATTGCGTTACATACTTCATCAATGATGCCTGCGGCAATGCATGTTTACGAGAGTTTTGGATTTAAAATAATTAAAGATCTCGGCCAACGTTTCGGTCAGCAATATTTTTCATACACCCTTGGTCTTCCTGCTGCTAAAACCTCGGCTCCATAAAGTGATAGCCATAAACATCGGCAACAGCTTTATAAGTAACAGAGCCTTCAAAAGTATTCAAGCCCTTTAACAAGGCAGCGTTATCTGCAAAAGCCTTTTTGTAGCCTTTTCCTGCAATTTGGAGTGCATAAAACAACGTCGCATTTGTTAAGGCGATGGTTGAAGTATACGGAACCGCGCCTGGCATATTTCCAACGGAGTAATGCAGCACGTTATTCTTTATATAAACCGGGTCATCATGTGTGGTAACATGGTCAGCTGTTTCAAATATACCACCCTGATCTATTGCCACATCTACAATAACCGACCCCGGCTCCATAGATGCTACCATTGCTTCGGTAACTAACTTAGGCGATTTAGCGCCGGGAATCAATACTGCGCCAATCACCAGATCAGAACATTTAACAATTTGCGCTATAGTGCTTGAATTGGATGCCAATGTAGAAACCTGGTAACCGAATATATCATCCAATTGACGTAAACGATCCAGGTTAGTATCCAGTATTGTTACTTCGGCACCCAAACCTATGGCAATCTTCGCCGCGTTGGTACCGGCTACACCCCCGCCTATAATGGCTACTTTGGCTCTGCGTACTCCCGGCACGCCACTCAACAGCACGCCTTTGCCACCATTTGGTTTCTCTAGATAGGCTGCACCCACCTGCACAGCCATACGGCCTGCAACCTCACTCATAGGAGTTAACAAAGGCAGCGTGCCGTTTGGTAATTGAATGGTTTCGTAAGCTATAGCGGTAACTTTTTTGTCCAGCAAGGCTTGGGTAAGTTTGGGTTCGGCGGCCAGATGCAGGTAGGTAAATAGTATCAGGTCGTGGCGGAAGTATTGAAATTCGCTCTCAATGGGCTCTTTTACCTTCATTACCATGTTGGCGGCCCAGGCTTCGGCGGCGGTATCAACTATCGTTGCACCAGCTAGCTCGTACACAGCGTCGGTAAAACCCGAGCCTTCTCCTGCACTTTTTTGAATACTTACCTGGTGGCCCGCAGCTACTAACGCCTCAACGCCTGCTGGTGTAACTGCTACTCTGTTCTCGTTATTTTTAATTTCTTTTGGTACGCCGATAGTCATGATCAGTTAAATAATGTGTTTGCATATATTAAATAACCGATACCCGTTGACTGAGAAGCCACCCGAGAATATTATCGCACGGTAGTAACGCGCTTTTTTTGATAATAAGTCAGTTAATTAATGCCGCAAAAATAAAACTAATTTTTGTCAAAATAGTTTAAATGTTGCTTAACACGCCGGCGTTTGTTAACATAAACATAATATTAACATTACTTTGCATTAACCTATTTTTGCACCTGAATTTCAACCACTTATTTGAACATACTTCCGCATGAAAAAGAACGAAACAGCAGCCATCGCAAAAAAAGCCCGCAAAGCATTTAAGAAAGAACTCACCAAAAAAATAGCTTCACAATTAAAAGCCACAATTGGAGCAATCAGTACGGATGTTAAAAAAACAAACAA
>CAMLFI010000399.1 GCA_946479225.1 uncultured Mucilaginibacter sp.
TTGGTTTAGTAAAGGTCCCTGCCCATCAGGGGCCTTACTTGTTTTATAGGTTTTTTGTAATACAACGCCGGAACCAATTCTGCGAATTCACATGGCATATGGACCGTGCGCGACAACAGCAAACAAGATATGCTTCATAAATTTATTTTCGCTGTTGATTTCCGAATCGGGTCTATCCGGGTTATTGAAATCGAATAGATGAAGCGCGGGTGCTAATAGTCACTTGCAGATTGGACGTTCTGCCATAATGGCCAATATATTTGTACACCTGTTTTTCTGAAGGACTTGGTTTTTTGGTGTACTTAAGCATTTTAACTTTATTGTATTTAAAATCTAATAATGAGCCGGTTATATCGTAATTAAATCCGTTGGAAATACCAGGACCAAAAAGGAGGGATAAATAAGAAGCATTGATAAATAGTTTCTTTACGCCTTTATTTATCGCGCCCAACTTTAATTCATTTCCGAATTTCAAGGTTAGGTTGCTCTCGCCGGTTAGTGTATCTATTTTTACCGGCGTGTAATCGGTCGTTACCTTCAAATCCCCTGCATTCCCTATATTCAGGTTTCCGTGCGAAACGTTTATGTCTCCATGCTTAATGTTTTGTATGCTTATTCTACCAAAGCTTGAATTGATTGAATTACCGGGGTTGGGCAGATTGCGGGCTATTACATCGCCGTATTCAGATTTAATTTCAACAGGGCCATTGTGTTCTGCTAAAAATATGCCACCAAATTTATTATTAACAGACAAACTGTTTTCCGATGGCATATACACAACATAGTCGGTTTGTGAACCGCTATATTCCTTCGACTGAATTAAAAGTTTTGCGAGTTTAAAGCTTATAATGTTTTCCTGGCGGTTAATTAAAACATCACCGTGTTGTACGGCTTTTGCAGCTAATGATTCGCTATCTCCAAAACCCGTAATCTTTACCTCCACTTTAATTTCATTTTTGTTCCAGCTTTTAACGGTAATATTTCCGAATCGGTTTTCAATAAGCAGTTTGTCATCCTGCGTTACAGGATAGGTTTGTGTAACAACCTTCGTTTCCTGAAACTTGGCTTCGCGGGTTTTAAATTTACTTTGAAGTTTGAGAATAGCCCTTAATGCGTCGACGGCTTCGTCAGCGCTTAATCTATTGTTTTTAACTTCGGTAACCAATCCGAACATCATTTGCTGTTTAAAGGCATACGGCCAAAGGCCAGAAAAACCGCTTATATCTTTATATTCACCCGAGTTGGTAACGCCCATTAACCTGACCTTCACCAAACTGTCCTGATCTTTATGATATTTATCCATCATGATTGCTGACCGGCGCGAAAAATCATCAAGTTCTTTCTTCACATCATCCTGCGCAATTGCGTCAATGGTTAACAGGCAAAGCAATACTGCTGCTATCGTATTAAATATTTTTTGATTCATAATTGCTATTGTTACTCTTTTTCAACTTCTCTATAATTTGTAATTGTTGGTTCAATGCTTCTATTTGTGCTTGCAAGTTCATCATCATCGCCACAATAATTTCGTCCGAATGGGGCTTCTTATACAGGCTATTATTTAATTGCTTGTACTTTAACCCCAGTTCATTTATGTCTTTAATAAAGTCTGCATACAGTAGCGGATCCTTTTCTTTCAATCGGTATAATTCCTCTTTTTTTGAGCCGATCATTCGGATATACTCTTGCTGTACAATGGCTAAATCCGGATTAATGACAGCTTTTGATGACTGATGGTGATTCCAAAAAAACAATCCTGCTGTAAAAGCAATAACAATAGCCGCCGCTATACCTGCCCAATACCAAAAGGGTGTAATTATGCTTTTTTTCTTTTGCGGCCTATTATTAAATAATTCCTTTTCTATCGATTCCCAAATATCTGTGGGCGGTTCCGCCTCGTAAAATTCTTTGCGGTACTTATTAAAATACTCATCTACTTTCCTTTTCATCTTTCCCTTCGTTTAATAGTTCTAAAAGTTTTTTCTTTCCGCGTGTTAACTGAGATCTTGATGTACTTTCAGTAATACCTAATATGTAGGCTATTTCTGCATGGTCATACCCTTCTAACAGATATAGCGTCAATACAATTCGGAAACCATCAGGAAGAAGTAAAATCGCGCTTCTAACCTCCCCTATGCGGCATTCTGTGTCGTCAATACTTTCCTCCGTTTCATTTGGTATATCTTCTACATCTTCATCTTCTGTTGATACAACATTGAATTTTCGTTTACGCAAATGCTGTATTGATTTATGCACCACAATTTGCTTGAGCCACAAACCAAAGCTTATTTCTTGCCTAAAGTCACGCAACCTTGTAAAAGCATCAATAAAAGATTCCTGCAGAATATCGGCAGCTTCATTTCCGTCGTTTACGATTTTTAAAGCAATATTGTACATCGCCTTTGAATAAAGCTTATATAATTGATAATGTGCAGATTGACTACCTTTTTTGCAGTCAACTACCAAATTATAGTGCTGATCTTCGTAAACAGGTTTCAAGTTTTAGGATGTTTCTTGCGTAAGAGATGTTCAGGCTTTCATTGCGCTGCACGGGCAGCAAATTATTTTGAGATCAAATTACATATAAATAAGTAAAATAGTTCCCGCTGTCCGATCTCCGACTACAGACTAATATGCCTGTAGTCAGGCTACAATATCTCGTCCAGTTATAGCGTTGCAAAAAAGTGGAATAAAACCAGGCCGTTCAAACCGCCGTTCAAGGGTGTTCCAAAGTGCTCCAAATCACCCAAAAAACAACCAAAAAACGGCCTAAAACTGTTCCAAACTGTTCCACGCTAAAATGCATTAGTGCTAACAGTCAAGTATTTAATACCGTCACCAGCTTTTGCACCCCTTTATATTTTTTGGAACAGGACACGACACAAAAAACCGCCCGGTCAAGCCGCTACACTTTGTCACAAAATTTAAGCGTCCAGGCTTAAATTATCCTCTCGCCCCGAAACAGCTTTACAAACACTTATCGTATTATAGTAACAGAGCCAGTGATCTTCTGATCAAGCAGCCGGGCATCAATAACAAAATAGTACACGCCAAACGGCACGGGTTGGCCCCCGCTGGTGCCATCCCAGGGTTTGGTATAGCCAATTGAATGATAAATAACTTTGCCTAAGCGGTTATATATATCAACAACAGCATTAGGGTAAGCTTCAATTCCGGTTATCAGCCACAGATCGTTTATGCCATCGGCATTAGGTGTGAAGGTGTTAGAGGCTATTAATCGTGGCGAGGCCTTTACCAGCACCGATGCGGTATCACTTACGCAGCCCAAAGCAGTTGTAACAACCAGTTTATAGGTTACATCCTTGTCGCCGCCTGTAACAACCGGGTTTTTCGCCGTAGCATCGTCTAAGCCGGTGGC
>CAMLFI010000400.1 GCA_946479225.1 uncultured Mucilaginibacter sp.
GATCAACCTTGCTCTCCTGGCGGTAGCCCGGTACTTCTTCACCCTGTATCCAGCCCGGGCCATATTGGCCCCTAACGGCAGACATACGCACATCCTCAGGTGTGAACGGACGCATAGCTTTTAATACATCAACCTTGCGGTTACGCAATTCTTCTGCTTTAAAGCTGTTGGGTGGTTCCATTGCTACAAAGCAAAGCAATTGCAACAGGTGATTCTGGATCATGTCGCGCAAAGCACCCGACCCTTCGTAATAAGGGCCGCGATCTGCCACGCCCAATTGCTCGGTAACGGATATTTGTACGTGCTCAATAAAATTACGGTTCCATATTGGCTCCAGTATGGAGTTGGCAAAACGGAAGGCCATAATGTTCTGCACGGTTTCTTTTCCTAAATAATGGTCTATCAGGTAGATTTGACAATCATCATATAGGCTTGATATTAGCTTATTCAGCTCCTGTGCCGATTCCAGATCGTGGCCAAAAGGTTTTTCAATTACCACGCGTACACGTTTTTTGTCCTCGGCCAGTTTGGCTTTGGCAATGTTAGTGGCGATGATCGGGAAAAACTCCGGCGCTACAGCCAGGTAGTAAATTACATTGGCCTTAGTTTTCCACTCGGCGTTATGGGCATCAATACGTTTACCAAATTCTTTATAAGTTTCAGCGTCTTTCGCGTCCGAAACCTGGTAATAAACATTTTTTATAAACTCATCCCATTTTGCCTGCACAGCTTTGCCGCTGCGTGAAAACTCGTTGATATCCTCCAGTAATTTTGTTCTGAATTCTTCGTCGGTCATTTTGGTACGACCGGTACCGATAATAGAGAACTTTTTAGGCATCCAGCCATCTAAAAACAAGTTATAGAGTGCGGGAGCCAGTTTGCGTGCGTTAAGGTCGCCTGTGCCACCAAAAATGATAAATATAGTAGGGTCTGACGTTGCTTTTGAAGACATAATTTTATAATTATTTCTTATTTATAATTAATTTTTAGGCACCCATTGGGTATGGAAGGTTCCTTCCTTGCCCACCAATTCGTAAGTATGCGCGCCAAAATAGTCACGTTGTGCCTGTATCAGGTTTGATGGCATACGGCCGCTGCGAAAAGCATCAAAATAGCTTAACGATGCCGCGTAGCACGGTGCGCTTATACCTGCCGCTGTAATTTTTGATACCACGGTACGGGCACCGCCTACGGCTCCTTTTACTTCGTTTGCAACACCGGCATCTAATAATAAATGCGACAGCTCGGGGTTGGCACTAAACGCGTTATAAATATCATTCAGGAAGATAGACCGTATTATACAGCCGCCTCTCCATATTTTAGATATCTCGGCAAGGTTTAAACCATAGTTAAACTCGGTAGATGCGCGGGTTAACATATGTATACCTTGCGAGTACGTAATTATCATGTTGAAATAGAAAGCCTGCTCTAAAGCTGCAATAAACTCAGTAGTGTCAACATGCAGTTTAAGTTTATCTCCGCCATACAAATGCTCGGCTTTTACGCGCAACGCTTTGTATTTTGACAGATC
This sequence comes from uncultured Mucilaginibacter sp., assembly GCA_946479225.1. The sequence goes on from CAMLFI010000400.1 coordinate 1,532, forward strand.
GCGCATGGCAACAGATGAATCTATGGTAGGCATTGGTGCCTGCAGGTCCATTGCTACTTGTGATGTCCATTTACCGGTACCTTTTGCACGGGCCTCGTCTTTAATGTCATCTAATAGTAAATGATCTGCACCAGGTGCTTTGTATCTAAAAATGTCGCGGGTAACTTCAACCAGGAATGATTTTAACCTGCCCCCGTTCCATTCGGTAAATATTTTTTCAATAGCTTGGTTATCCAGGCCCAAACCTTTTTTCAGTATCTCGTAGGTTTCTGCCAATAATTGCATTACACCGTATTCAATACCGTTATGCACCATTTTAACAAAGTTACCTGCCGAACCTGTGCCACAATAAGTAACACAAGGCTCGCCATCTACTTTGGCTGCGATAGATTCAAAAATTGGTTTTACAACATTGTATGCTTCTTTGTCACCACCCGGCATCATGCTAGGGCCACGACGAGCGCCTTCTTCACCGCCCGATACACCCATGCCAAAAAAGTGGATGCCCTTGCTGTTAAGGTATTCAAAACGGCGGTTAGTATCTGTGTAATAAGTATTGCCACCATCAATAACAAGGTCTCCCTTTTCAATAAGCGGCAGTAGTTCTTCTATAACGTCATCAACAATTTTGCCGGCAGGCACCAGCATCATAATGGCGCGTGGACTTTTCAGGCTCGCTACAAATTCCTTTATATCGCTAAAACCCTTAAGGTTGCCATTGGTGCTTTCTTTTTCTAATTGTTCGCCCTTAGATGCGTCTTTATCAAATCCTGCTCCCTTCACGCCATGATCTCCCATGTTCAGCAGCAGGTTGCGACCCATTACCCCTAAACCGATCATACCGAAATCAAATTTTTCTGGTGTGCTCATTTTTACTTGTTGTTGTTTTCTTCTTTTAGTTGTTGTAGTATTTTTTTTGTCGACTCCAGGTCGGTGTGCTGAAAAGCACGTATGCCCAGCCGCTGCGCAGCGTGAACAAACATTATCCTGTCGTCAAAATAAACGCATTGATCAGGCGATGCCTGCGCTATGCCCATGGCCAGTTGCCATATACCCGGATCGGGTTTGCGCATCCGCACTTCGCACGATGAAACAAAGGCGTCAAAAAACTCGTGGAGTTTAAATTTCTTTACGCGGTAATCATTCAGCTCTTTACCCTCGTTATTAACAGAAATAACCCGGAAGCCGCAGCCGCGTTTCCATTCTTTGAGCCACTGTAGTGTTGGCAGCTCAACAGATCTGGAATAAATAAAAGCCTTAAAATCCTCTTTTGTAAAATCGCGGGATTGCGTAAATACCACCCGGTCCAGGTACTCATCAAGGGTTATGCTACCAATTTCATATACGTTGAAAATAAAATTGTGCAGCTCGTTTACCTCTTCATAACTCAGCCCGAATTTTTCACAGGCCAGCTTACGCGATTCATTTCCCCAGCCATTACTAAGCATAACGCCCCCGATATCAAAAAGGAGGATCTTAAGGTTGTTTTGTTCCATTAGCAGGGCTAATTAAACTTTGCTTTTTTGAGCTTCAATAGCGTTCAATAGCTTTTCAAAAGGCGCGTTAAATTTCTCAACACCCTCATCCTCTAATTGCTGGGTTAAAGCATGGATATCAATACCCGCAGCAGCCAGGTCATCTAATATTTTGGTTGCTTTGTCCAGGTCTTGCTCTAAAGTATTTGCAGCAACACCATGATCACGGAACGCTTCAATAGTTTCCAAAGGAACGGTATCAACTGTATCCGGACCGATCAAAGCCTCAACATATTTTGTGTCTTTAAACGCAGGGTTTTTGCTGCTTGTGCTTGCCCAAAGTAAACGTTGTGGCTGTGCGCCTT
>CAMLFI010000401.1 GCA_946479225.1 uncultured Mucilaginibacter sp.
CGTTTTGCGGAAACGGTACACGATGAGACAGGATAAGTATCTTCAAAACTATTTTTAGGGTTTAAACAAAAATAGCTTATATGCCCCACAGAAACAAGGTGATAGCGCCTTGTCGGGTCATGCAGAAGTAATTTGAACGACTAAAATGCTACCTCTTCTTCAACATCAAACGATGTTACCCTGAAGGTGCGCCTGTGGTAGGCGGTATAACCAATTTGCAAAATGGTTTTGCGGTGTTTAATAGTTGGATAGCCTTTGTTGCTGTGCCACTCATATTCCGGATGGTGCAATGCAATTTCTTTCATATAATCATCGCGGTAAGTCTTTGCCAAAATAGAAGCCGCGGCAATGCTGAAATATTTACCATCGCCACCTATTATGCACTGGTGTGGTATGGTTTGATGCTTATTAAAGCGATTGCCATCAATAAGCAGTAATTGCGGCTGCAGATGCAGCTTGGCAATGGCCCTGTGCATGGCCAGAAACGACGCATTAAGTATATTGATCTCGTCTATCTCAATATTATCTACCGATGCTACGGCAAATGCTATTGCCTTCTGTTCAATTTCATCGCGCAAAGCATACCTGATCTCTTCAGACAGTTGCTTTGAATCATTCAGCAGTTCGTGCTCAAAATCATGCGGCAATATCACGGCAGCAGCAAACACCGGCCCGGCCAGACAACCACGACCTGCTTCGTCGCAACCTGCTTCAATTAATTCATGCTGAAATCTGGATAATAACACAATACAAAAAGACGATATTTAGTTAAACGGTGCAACAAATGTTTTTCACACGTTTTAAACAAATTAAAATATCCGCAGCGTAAGCATGGTTATGTCATCAATGGGTTTGCCTTTTACGTTGGCTTTCAAATGGTCCAAAAGCGCCTGATTAAATGTATCAGGGGTTTCCTCTCCGCGCGCAATAACAAAATCAAACAATAAATCCTCGTCCCATATTTTGTCTTCGTGGGGCTCAAAGTCAAGCAGTCCATCGGTGTAGTTAAACAGCAAACTACCGGGTTCAATATCAATTTCGCCCTGGTTTAAAAAGGGTAACTCTTCAAAAGCACCTATCATGGTTGTGCCCAATTTAAGCGTTACAGCCTCGCCTTCGCAATAAAGTATGGTAGGGTTATGGCCCGCATTAATATAATTGAGCTTGCGGGTTTGCTGATTATATTTAGCTATAAACAGCGTAATAAACCGTTCGCCCTTTGTGTTCTCTATAACTTTATGATTAAGGCGTTCTACAATGTTAACAAGGTCATCTTCAACCGCCGTCCATGCATGCAGCGTAGCCTGAAAATTTGCCATTAACATGGCCGCAGACACTCCTTTTCCTGATACATCTGCAATACACCATAAAAACTCATTTTCATTTAGACGTATAAAGTCAAAATAGTCGCCGCCTATATTTTGGTGAGGTAAGTACCGGGCACCCACTTCTACAGCAGTTTCCTTATGTAACCGTAAAGGGATAAGCATGTTCTGCACTTCCGCTGCAAGTTCCATTTCTCGCTGAAAACGCTCCGACTGTAGCCGCTCCTTAAAAAGTTTCTTGTTTTCAAGCGCAACCACTACCACATTAACAAGGGTTTGTATAAAGTTGAGGTCATTGCTCAACATTTCGCCTGTTCTATTGAAATCGCCTATGAGTGCGTAGGCAAGGGCTTTGCTTTTATGATAGATCGGGATAAAGTAATCATACTTACTAAGTACGGCATCGGCGTTTTTTGCCAAAGGCTCCGGCGATCGTATTTTACTTAATGTGGCGCAGGCTTTACTTAATACACCAGTGGGTTCTATATCGCCCCCGTATTTTGATATACAGGCATAGTTGTTGTCTTTTTCTATTAAAAACCTAAAGCGCCCAACTTGCAAATAATTTTGCAGGATCACTTCCAACATCTGTATAAGTACAGTTGTTGATGTGTTTTTGTTGATTGCGCGGGTTACCTCTAACAGTGAATTTAACTCTGATTGCCTTTTAAGCAGCAAGCGTATAAGTTCATCTTCACCTGAGGTTTGGTCTATATCCTGCATTGGTTATTGGCTCGGGTTGTCTAAAATAGACAAAAAAATGTTTTACATGCGTGTGTTTTGCGATTTTATATCGAAGGCATCGCGTAACGCTACTGTTACAAGGTTAAATGCATAAACTATCAACATAATGGCAAGGCCGGGAATGATTGATAAATAGGCAGCATCCATTATTATGTATCCGTAATGCTCGCGTATCATGCCGCCCCAGGTGGGAGTAGGGGGCTGGGCGCCAAAGCCCAAAAAACTCAAACCCGCTTCTAATAATATAGCCGAAGCGAAGTTAGAAGAGGCCATTACCAAAATGGGACCTGTAATATTGGGTAAAATATGACGGGTAATGATCCGGGTATTGCCATAGCCGAGGGCTCGCGCGGCTTCTATATATTCAGTTTGTTTTATGCTGATAACCTGCCCGCGTACCAGCCGCGCCACTTCAACCCACATGGATAAACCCACTGCCACATAAATTTGCCACAGGCCCTTGCCTAAAGCAAAAGATATAGCCAAAACCAGCAGCAATGCCGGCAGCGACCATAATATATTCATCAGCCAGCTTAAAGCGCCATCTATCCATCCACCAAAATAACCTGCCAGCGCCCCTATGGTAACGCCAATTAGCAAGCTGATAATTACTGCCATTATACCCACCGAAAGCGAGATGCGTGCTCCTAATATTAATCTGCTTAAAATATCGCGCCCGTAAATATCGGTGCCTAACCAAAAGGTTTTTTGGATGATATTTTCAATTATTAATTTGCCATAAGATCTTTCATACAGCCCTTGGGAAACAGTAAAAGTGCGGTAGTCACCTGCGGAAAAGTGAAATGTAACACTCCCGTTTTTATAAATTGGTTTATCCCCGCCAATCACCTCAAAGATATTATAGGCGCGGGTGTCAGGTTTGTCCTCATCGCCTATGTATTGGTCAACATAAACGGAGTCCTTAACAAACCGGTATTTTACTATGGGCAGGTTTGAATACACCGCGGGTTGGCCATACCACACCTTGGTAAAAAAAGATACAGTGTCAACATGCTCCGGTTTTTTAATACGAAGCATGGTAAATGTGGTACCGGGTTTTTTAAGGCTGAGTTGTATGGTTTGGTTATTGGCAAGGGGAGTGTCGTCGGGCATTATTAAATAACCTAACGCCGCAATAATTGATACGATAATAATGAATGCCAAACCCATCATGGCGAATTTATTCCGCTTAAAAACTTTCCAGGTACGCTGTGTGGGAGTTAACTCGGCCAATTGTTCAATGTTTGGCTAAATATCGTTTAATAAACAGCTATTGGCAAATCGGGTTCGGAATAT
>CAMLFI010000402.1 GCA_946479225.1 uncultured Mucilaginibacter sp.
TAACTATGATTTCGCTTCTGCAACAATCACTCAGGAGAGGATACGGTTGGGCTTAGGAGGTTATTCATCTTTCAAGCTGGCCGCAGGTACTTTCCTGAATAAAAAGACGCTTTACTTCCCCGACTTTTACCACTTTATAGGCAACCAGGGCACCACCTTTGATCCTACCGATGTAGGCAGTTTCCATTTTTTACCGTTTTACACGTATAGCGCCAACAGCTCGTTTGTAGAGGCGCATTACCAGCATAATTTCTCGGGCTCTATTTTAAGGCGGATACCGTTTGTACGTAAGCTCAAACTGGAAGAAATAGTGGGTGCCAATTACCTAACCATGAGAAACAACCCCAACTACTCCGAGTTTTATGTAGGCATACAACGCCTAATCTTTAGGGTTGACTATGGTATCTCATTCACCGGGAACCAGCGCTATATTCAAGGGTTTAGGATATTTTATGGTATAAGGTAGTTACCAGGTTTCGTTCCTGTTCTTTTTCCAAAGCTGAATTGCGTACTGTCTAAACACCTCTGGTCCATTTTTAAATGCCTCGTCCATTGTATATGTCCCACCGTATGTTTCTTTGGCAGATAGTTTTACAAAGCTTTGCCCTCTTATAGCAAACTTCTTAACTCCTTCATACATGATTATTTTCATATCAGAGGGGCTTACATCGCCGTGGCATACAACCGAATACATGAGCCAAACCTCGGTTTTCCCATCCTTGTTGATATCAGTAACCGCAAAAGTTTTTGGAATATAACGTGCCTTTAAATCAAAAGGACAATCAATTGTAAAATCATGTAGTTGCCATACAATTTTTGGGGTGCCATTCTTTACGAGGTAATCGTAAGCAAACAGTTCTGCTTTTCGATAATCCTCGTAATCCGGTTCTTTCGATTTTATCTCGCCGGTTTCGGTTGTAATAATAATATGCTCACCCTCGCTATCGGTGTAACGCGCAGCATTCACTACGTGTCCACTATATTTAATTGACGAGGGTATTGCCTTTTTATCGAGCGGCGTAACTTTCACCTGGGCAAATGCCGTTTGCGAAAGTATTAGCAACAATAGTGTGCGGAGGATTTTCATAATTGGATACCATTAAAACAACTCCAACAGCTTTTCCAAAGCCATGCCCCTTGAACCCTTTATCAGTATAGTGCTGTTTACTATTGGTTGTTCTTTCAAAGCGATAGCGGCATCATCGCGGGTTTCGTAAAACTCTGCTAAAGCATTATCTGTCTTCAGCTTATAGAACTCCTTACCTATTATTATGCGCCTGTCTACAGCTGTTTCCAACGCTTTTTCGAGGATGGCTTTATGCTCTGTAGCAGCCTCTGCACCCATCTCGAACATATCGCCTAAAACCAGCGCTTTATGCTCGGCGGTTAGCTTGCCAATATTCTCAATAGCAACGGCCATGCTGCTTGGGTTGGCGTTGTAATAATCGCAGATAAGCGTATTGGTGGCCGTTTGCACCACCTGCGAGCGGTTGTTTTTTGGCTGATAGTTGGCAATGCCCCTGTTTATTTGCTCTGCTGATAACTTGAACTTTAAGCCGATACTAATAGCCGCCAATATATTATCCAAATTGTAGGCACCGGTCATTTGCGTTTTTACCTCGTGGCTTTCGCCGGATGTATTGTTGGTCCAACTTAGTGACAGATAGGGTGCGTTCCCGGTTATTTCGCCGCTTATCAAATCGTCTATAGCATCGCCATAAAAAACGGGCGGGGTTTGAAACTTGCGGGCCGACTGCATTTCCATTAAAATGGGGTTATTACTGTTGATGAATACCTGGCCATTGCTGGCACTCAAAAAATCATACAACTCGCCTTTAGCTATCTTCACGCCTTCCAAACTGCCGAAACCTTCTAAATGTGCCTTGCCTACATTGGTGATCAGGCCATGCGTTGGCTGCGAGATCCTGCTTAACAAGGCTATTTCGCCAACATGGTTAGCTCCCATTTCAATAACAGCTGCTTGGTGCGAAGAGTTGATGTTGAGTATAGTTAGCGGCACGCCAATGTGATTATTCAAATTGCCCTGTGTGGCCAGCGTGTTAAACTGCTCAGACAATACCGCGTTTATCAGTTCCTTGGTTGTGGTTTTACCGTTGGTGCCGGTTAGGCCAACTACGGGTATAGTAAGCTGCCTGCGGTGGTGCCGGGCCAGATCCTGCAAGGCTGTGAGCACATCATCTACTAAAATATATTTTGGTCCGGCCTGGTATTCGGCGTTATCAATAACAGCGTAGGCCGCGCCTGCTTCAATAGCTTTTGCCGCGAAGGTGTTGGCATCAAAATTTTCACCTTTTAGGGCAAAGAATAGGCTGCCGGGGTCTATTTTGCGGGTATCGGTAGCTATTACCGGGTGCTGCAGGTATATTTTGTAGAGTTCTTCAGTGTTCATAAACAATTCCCGTAAAGTTATTGATTTACCGGAATGTAAAGAAAAAGAAAACCGCTTTACTTTCACAGCAAAGCGGCGGCTCAAGGGGGGGCTCAGAGCCACCGTGAGCCCTGTGAGCCCCTGTGAGCCACCCCTTCATTTACATTTTAACCAGTGTTCCAAAAAATATAAAGCATGGTGATGCCGTGGAACACTTTTTACAAAATCCGCATTGACTATCAAGCATTTAAGCCCGTCAGGGTGAAACTACTTATAAGTCAGTAAAATTAGCTTTAAAAGCCGTGCAACTTGCTCATTGTCAACATTTTGAAAAAGCTGATTTTTTCGATTTTTTTCTCTTTTTTTGGAACAGTTTGGAACAGTTGGAACACCTGTTTTTTGAACATTTTTATATCCAAAGCGGTGCAACATTGCCCGTTACTGTTTTTATGGTTTTAACATATTTAAGCTCCATCTTTTTGCGATAGGTGGCAAATGTATTCCCGCCGGCCTTAAATAACCGGCGATGGGCAAACCATACCAAACTTGACGTTGCGATAAAAAAATACTTGTAAGCCGCCACCCGCCACCAACGGGAAAACTCGCTTTTATTATTAAAAATTATCGCCAGCCGCTCGGTTTGGAAGGTAATGTGATAGGCTTCGTCTATCAATATATCTGTGCAGATCTGCTTAAGCAATGTACAGTCTGTAGCATCCTTAAGCGCCTGGTAAAATATCTGCGCGGTACTTTCTACAACTATTACAGCCAGCGTCCACAACTCCATGCTGGTGTTATAATAGCGCACTTTTCTGAACAGCGAATCGCCCCAATCTTTCTTAACACGTGGCACATTGATGGCATCCAGATAGCTGCCTAAATTATTGCCGTGCTTTTGCTCTTCCTTTATAAAAAGCTTAACCGCATCTATATACGCCAGGTCGCCAATTTTATGGGCGTACTTGG
>CAMLFI010000403.1 GCA_946479225.1 uncultured Mucilaginibacter sp.
TGCAAAGGCAAAACGGTTTGGAACTTTTATGAAGAACCCTTCAAGGATTTCTTTACCTGTTTAGAACGGTTGCACGAACTCGCTGATGATAGCTTGATTGAATTTGATACCACCCAATTAGCCGTTACTCCCTTAGGCAAACAATACCTCCGCAACATTTGCATGGCGCTTGATGCCCGACTTTGGGCCGATAAGCCTGCCACGCAGCTCTTCAGTATGGCGGGTTAAATCCGTTTTATTCCAGGGTGTGTGTTTCACAAAATATATGAAACAAATGAAACGCGTGAAACGCATTTCATTTGTAATTAACTCACTTACAATGTACTGCACAAAGCGTGCGAAACAGAATGAAACTACTTTTAAGTCAGTAAGATTAGCTGTAAAACATGCGTAATCACCTTTTTATCAATGTATTGCCAAATACGTCTATTTTCCCTTTTTATGAAACGCTTATGAAACGCTATACAGGCGCCTTATCCGTTGAACTGTTTACACGCTCAAGCCTAAAAAAGCTCATCGCATTATAACTATGATCCATCTATTTTTTATGTCATTTCGACGAGGAACGAGGAGAAATCTTTTCGAAGCAACTTCCGCTTGCTTTAAAAAGATTTCTCTTTCGCCCCCAAGCTTAAGCCCTCCCTTGCTCTATCGAAATGACAAGTGGCTTATTATGGGGTGATCAAATATCTTTACACCTTTAACATCGCCAGTTTCCCTTCTGATGCCGCCAGATCTTGCAGCATTTGCTCCAGATATTCTTTGGTTTGGTCGCCAATATTGGGTATAAGCGTTTTGTAGTAGGCGATTCCTTGCTGTAGCTGATCCTTAAACTTTAGTAGATATTTACCTTTCTTATCGTTCAGGTTATCCATATAAATGGATATATCTTTTTTCAGATAATCGATATATAAGTTCAGTTCATTTATAAACATGTGAGCCCTGTTTACAGAAGCCAGCAGATCTGTACGATTGTAAATGTGATCTATCAGTTCATCCAGCGAGTAAATTTTTGAGAAATAAGCCAGGTTGGGTCCGGGGCAAATAGTTACGGCTTTACTTTCGCGCGGTTTTAACATATCATTTTTCAGATAAGCTGATGAGCATAAACCTTCGCACAAGCAAACCTTTTCGGTAACGGTATTAAACTCCCGTTCATACACCTCGGCCGGCAGATTCGCTGCCTGCAGTTGTTTTATCTTTAAATGCTGATATTTCCGCGACGCGGTACATATTGGTTGCTCGGTAAACTCCGTATTGCTAACCAAAAACTTTTTATTACAGGGACTGCCTGGCCTGCCTTTGGCTATTCTGTCTAATCTCAATTTCTCGGCGGTACTCTTTCTGAAATTATTGAACAATATCCCCAGTGGAGAAGAAGAGCTAATGTAGTAGTCGTCAGCGTCAGCACCAATCAGTTGCTGCAGGGTTTCATCGTCAACATTAGTCGCTTCGGGCACCAGTAAGAACGGGCTACCCCAACCGGTTGCATCCAGGTTGTAGTACTTCAGCATAAAATCATTTTCTGCAGCGGTGCCAATGCCACCTTGCGCGCTTACTTTTTGCAGCGGTATAACTTCGGTCAGCCGGTTTTTCGCTATCAGCGCATCCTGGTATAAACAGAACAGCTCTGCCTGCATTTCATCGCGTTTGGTTTTAAATTCTTCCAGTATCGGCCCCATTAATAGGCCATCGGTAGCGAAAGCGTGACCGCCGCAATTAAGACCAGATTCAACCCGAAACTCTGATACCCATATTCCTTTTTTTGCCAAAAACTTAGCCTGTATAAACGCAGAGCGGTAATCGCTTACTTTCAGAATGATCTTTTTACGCAAGTGGCCGTGCTCATCCGGAAAGAAATCAGCGAACTGCTCCAGGTAGCTATACAGCTTAGGGTTCATCCCTGCAGAAAGTATTAAGGACGATTCCAGGTCGCTTTCAGCAAACCCTCTCAGCGCGGCAAGCGCATCCGTGTTGGTGTCGCCGGTATAATTGCCATCGGCATCAAAGTTCATCTTGTCAACCTTGGCCATAATATTTACGTCAATAGATCCTTTTTTCATCCTATCGCGCAAAATTGTCTGGAATATCTGTTTGCTGGCGCTGGCCGGGTACTCGGTCATTAACTCATATCCCTGTTTAAGCGCTGCGGAATCGGGCAATAGCTTAAAATAGCGATCGAGGTCTGTCCCGGCGTTGAACGGCTGTTTTTTTAGTTGTTCAAATTGCTCATTTACCAATTCGTTAAGTAAATTAAGATAAGCCGTAATGCGCCTGGCGCGGCTATCAGCTTCCGTTTTGGCAATGGGCTCAACAGAGCGGTTGTTTTGTTCGGCATGATGCAGGCGCATACGCTCTATCAACTCGTCATCAACAACAGATACAACCGAGTTAATACCATAACGTGCCACTTTTAAAGGCGTATCAACAGAGAAGCCTAAACCTAATACCGGGATATGAAAAGTATGAGACATTTTATTTTTTGATTGAAATAATGGTTTATAAAAAAAGCGGCTGTTAACCGCTTTAGCATTAATTAGGGGTATAAGGGATCTTTAAAAAATTAATGTGGCTAAAACCATTAACACGTGAATGGTTATTGATGAGGCAAACAAACCCAGTGTTGTACGTATGCTTGAGCCGCCCATATTTGCTACTATGTTAATGAAGAACAGGATCATAGTTATACCTAAAATAGCCACCGGCGCGCCGAAATAATAAATAAGCACAACCGGCAGCGGAAGTATAAATACGCCATGCACAGTTAGGTTCAAAAAGAACCATAGGGTACGGTTAGGTTTTTGCGTGTCGGCAAATGCTGCCAGTTTGCTCCAGATATTTAAATTATTGTTGGTTGAGGCTTCTGTTTGTGCCCATTGTTGCGGGAATGTAGTTTTAATAGTTGCCATGATGCTTGTTATTTGATACAACAAAGTTGCCTAATATGCCCCGGGCTGCACATGACGGCAATCAAAACGAAAAATGATTAAAAGCACTTTTACTGGCAAACGCCTTGCTTAACATCAATTGTCGGACTTAGATAGGCTATGTTTAATGACAAACCCCGCATTATAAACCACACGCCGAGGCATAACATAAAATAAGGAATGATAGCATTAAGTTTTCTGCGGATATTTAGACTGAAAAAGCCGGTGCTTACCGTGGCAATAAACATGAGCGGCAGTGTACCCATACCAAACCAGAACATATATTTAGCTGATGACAGTACAGACGGCGTATTAACAGCGCCCACCAATGCCAGGTAAACAAAGCCGCAGGGCAACAGACCGTTTAGCATGCCGATAAATAAATGCCCCCACTTGTGCTGTAAAGCGTAAACCAATCCGCGG
>CAMLFI010000404.1 GCA_946479225.1 uncultured Mucilaginibacter sp.
AACGACATTCTTGAAGCTTTATCAAAAGTGCATTACCTTGTTCCGGTCTTTTTATTTGTTCCGGTTATTATTATATCCACCTACATAGCACTTTTTGACAGGGGCCTGAGTGTTTTAACTTATTTTGAGTTTTTCTTTATCGGCCTTGCCGTATGGACATTTACCGAATACATTATGCATCGCTTTGTATTCCATTACGTGCCGAAAAATAAGCTGGGGTTACGCCTGCATTTTATTTTTCACGGCGTACACCATGATTACCCGAGCGACGCGAAACGCCTTGTTTTACCGCCATCAGTAAGTATTCCTTTGGCTACTGCATTTTACTTTTTGTTTAATGCCATTTTGCCTGAAAACTATGTTTTCGCGTTTTTCCCCGGGTTTATATTGGGATATCTGTTCTATGATATTTCTCACTATGCTATTCACCACTTTAACTTTAAAGGAAGTATCTGGAAAAAAATAAAGCAACACCACATGCTGCATCATTACCAGGACCCCGATAAAGGATATGGTGTAACCTCTCCCCTTTGGGATAAAATATTCCGGTCAGATTTTATTAAGAAGTAAATGAACGGCACTGTTAATCACACTTTAGCAGTTAATACCCGTTCAATAATAACTGTATCCCTTTTATCTATTGCGTATCTGCTGTTATCGGCATGGATCGTTGGTTTTAAAACCGATCAGTTAGTATTGGTAGGCATATTCAACACATGCTTTTATGTGTCAGATATAACCCGCAAGTTTATCATCGGCTTTTCGGTTTTTATAGTATACTGGATGCTTTTTGATTACATGAAGGCCCTGCCCAACTACACGTTTAACAACGTGCACATGGCCGATCTCTATAATTTCGAAAAAAAACTCTTTGGTATAGATTTTAACGGCCAGCTGCTCACCCCCAACGAGTACTGGAAGATCAACGCCAAACACGTACTCGACATTATTGCCGGCCTATTTTACCTTTGCTGGATACCTGTACCACTAGGTTTTGCCGCTTATCTGTTTTTTAAAAACAGGCGGCAGTTTCTCTGCTTCGCCATGACGTTTTTTGTGGTAAACCTTTTAGGCTTTGTTATTTATTACGCTTTCCCTGCCGCGCCACCCTGGTATATACAGGAGCATGGCTTTATTTTTCACGCCAATACACCGGGCAGTACCGGCGGCCTCGCCCGTTTCGATAATTATTTTGGCATCAGCCTGTTCACATCCATTTACCAAAAAGGTTCTAATGTGTTTGCGGCAATGCCTTCCTTACATTCTGCCTACCCGGTAATAGTTATATACTACGGTATAAAAAACAAGCTTGGCTTTGTTAATATTATCCTGGGCACTGTTATGGTTGGTATATGGCTCACTGCTATTTACACCAGTCACCATTATATTTTAGATGTATTGGCCGGTATAATTTGCGCCATTGCAGGCATCAGCCTGTTTAATCTCATCCTCAATAAAATAAAACCCTTCCGCAAGTTTGTTGACAGGTACGAAACTGTAATTCAATAATTTATATTGAGTGCATTCTGTAATGTTTTGTATACACTTTCCTTCTCAATATTTTTTCGTTACTTTCATGTCCTGATTAATTAAGTGCCTTTTTTCGACGTAATGGGCCTTTTGCTTTTTTTATTAAAGCAGGGCACATTATTTGAATATTATTTGCCGTTACCCGCGTATTTTTTTTTATGAAGAAACTCTACCTTTTTATTATTGCACTTATAACAGCGTCAACATGTTTCGCGGCTTTGCCTCCGCTTGACAGCGTCAAGCAAACACAATCATCGCCTGTTCAGGATAGAATTGCGATATTGAAAACCCAGGTAGATTCAACCCAGAATGATTCTGTAAAGGCACTTTTATATGGCGAAATCGCTGCTCAATACCTGAAATACGACACTATTGCTAATAAAAAAGTAAGGCTTAAGTACCAAAACGACGCTTTGGATTACAGCTACAAAGCCTTGCACCTGTTTTCACGATACGATGATACAGTAGGCATGCGCAACTGCTTTGATAACCTGGCCACGGTATACCACTCAAAAAAGATATATCCGCAAGCCAAATGGTTTATTCTGCAATCTAACTCGCTCTCGCGCGCTATTAATGATGTTCCTAACATCATGGCATCGCTTATAAAGCTGGCCGCTATTAAAATGGATCTCAAGGATTACACGCTTGCTATGGGCGATCTGAATGAAGCTTTGAAGCTATCTGTTGACAATCACGATCCCAGGATAGAATCGAAAGTGCAATTGAACTTTGCGTTGCTTTATAACCGCATGAAGAACTTTAAAAAAGGGAAAATTGCGCTTGATCGGCATAATTTTATTGATGACAGCCTCAATAAAGCAGAGATAGCGTTTGCTGCAAAAATCGCGGCAGCAGATTCAGCGGAAGTTAAAAAAAAAGCGCCCGCAAAAGTGGTCAGGAAAGTCTATCGCGCAGCTTCCTCCAAAAGAATAGCCTCTTTATAATATTAGCAATTGTTTTTATTCTGTTAATTGTGTTTTGGTTGCGTAAGCGATCGTGATCCGTCAATTAAACCACCCGACCAATAAGCTGTCTTACCCGCATGAAGTTTTTGATCTTAACAATTTCTGCTTTTCTATTTTTAATTAGCAGCAGCACTAAACAAGATGTGCCCAAAGGCGACAAATTCAAAAAGGAATTTTTAGAGCGGATAAATAAGGTACGTGCCAAAGGTTGCAATTGCGGCAGACAATATATGCCGCCGGCACCGCCGTTGGTGTGGAACGATCAGTTAGAAAATGCAGCGATGGGTCACGCTAAGGACATGTATAAAAAGGACTACTTTAGTCACGACAGTAAAGACGGCCGTAAAATAGTTAACAGGATTGAAGCTGCCGGTTATGGCCGCAAAGGCTACAGGAGCTACCAGGTGGGCGAGAACATTGCCCAGGGGCAGCGCAGCATTGAGGAAGTAACAGATGGCTGGTTTAAGAGCGAAGGGCACTGCTATAATTTAATGAACCGCGGCTTTAAAGAAATTGGTGTAGCTTACTATAACACCTACTGGGTGCAGGATTTTGGCGGCCGCGAAGAATTCTCTGACGAGGTAAAGCAACTGATCAAAAGCGGCAAAGCGCGTATAATTGAACGCAATTAATAATCAACTTGTCATCTCGAACGCAGTGAGAGATCTATACACAAGCCTGTCCTGTGGCTCAGCTCGTGTATAGATTTCTCGTTATCACTCGAAATGACAACTTGGTTAAACTGTATCTGTTTTAGGCTTCGCGGGCGGCCTCGGACCGCGTTGGTGGATAATCAATCCGTTTAGAAAATTGCGCAGTATCTGGTCGCCACAGGGTTTAAAGTTGGG
>CAMLFI010000405.1 GCA_946479225.1 uncultured Mucilaginibacter sp.
CATATACAGGCACCTAACGGGAATATAGGGGTCGCTATTGAAGAAGTAATAAAGTAGTATCAAAACGTGTCGTCCCATCATATAGTAAGAGAAAAGCAAGAGCCTGCCCTGCTGATATTAGGGATGGACACCTTTGACCCGGAGTTGTTTGGGCAACTGCTGGAGTGGAGTCCAACTGTCATTACCACAGTTGATATAGCAGAAAAATTGAACTCACTCGGCATAAAGGTGGACAGAATACTAAGTGACAATCAAGCCGACGACGTTCAATCTGACGTGAAATATATTCCAACAAACGGTCTTACTTTTGCGCAAGCCGCACTGCAGTTTTTAGTTGCAGAGAACTACATGGCAGTTAACATAGTGACAGATAAACCGACTTTAACTGAGTTTGAATCTTTTGTGCCACACATCAATCTTGTCATCCTCCACCAGCAGAAAAAAACTTACCCCATAAGCCCCGGCTTTACAAAATGGTTGCCGGCGGGCGAAGTTATTACCCTGCACTCGCAGCCGGACGATCTTGTGACCAGCGGCCTTTCCCCGGTGGGAGTGGGGCAGTATGAGACTATTGCGGATGGCGTCATTAAGCTGGAGTTTACCGATAGCTTTATCTTTATATCAGAAACCATCTGATCCGCTGAATATTTATTGATCAATTTCAGGTATATTTATTGTTGTATAAGGGATGTCGGGGTTAAACTATTCGGCTTTATTTCACTCTAAAAAACAATACGTTTCTACTCTTTTATGTAGCGTTAAAACAAAATTATAATGAAAGCTCATCATATAAAATCAACCGGGGTCGTGTTACTCATGGCGCTGTTTATATCCGTCGGGGCAGATGCGCAACGCAGGGGTACCGAAGGGGCAGGTGGTGTCGCTCCCTCTCAGGGTAGTTCCCAAGGCATGGGTATGGTAAGGCCACAGCCTTCTATCGCTCCGCCACAAAGCTATTCGCCGCCCCGTGGGGTTGATAATTCCTCTCAGGGTTACGGCGGTCCCCGCCGCGGTGCGAGTGTTGGTACACAAGGTCAGCAAGGGGGTAGCGTTAGCGGCAGGCAGCCAAATAATTACCCGCCGCGTACTTATAATAATCCCGCTACCGCACGTCGCGGTACTGATGTTAACATTGCTCGCGGCAGCGGCGCTTATGGAAGGCCATCTACACGCCAGCTTGCCGGCTCAAACCGTGCGTATCGTGTATGGGAAGGTTTGCCATATGGCAGAAATTATATCTCAGTAAGGCCGCAGGGAATTTATTATAATCATAACGGGTACTATTCATCCTATTACGTGCCGCGCATAGGCTTAAGTGTTAATGTTTTGCCGTATGGTTATTATCCTTTTTACTACGGCCCGTCTCTTTACTACTATGGTGGCGGTATGTATTATCAGCAAAATGATAACACCTTTACCGTAGTTGAGCCACCAATAGGTGCGGAGGTTAAACAGTTACCGGATAATGCACAATCAATAGTAATAAACGGCGTACAATATTACGAGCTGAATGGTGTTTACTATCAGCCTATTACTAAGGATGATGGGACACTTAGCTATCAGATAGCCGGCAAAGACGGCGAATTAAATACCGATGACGTGAATGCCCGGGAAGCGCCCCCTATACAAGTAGGCGATTTAGTAGATAACCTGCCGGAAGATTACCGTAAAATAAATCTTAATGGGGAAAAATACTATGTAACGCCCAGCGGATATTATTTGCAGGATGCTGTTGATGAGAACGGTAAAAAGGTTTATAAAATAATAAGCGTCCCTGCTACTGATGCAGACGACGACAAAAAATAATGATGAATGTTAAATACGACTGATCGTCCCTGGTTTAGGGGCCGGTCAGTTTTTATTTTTGGAGTGCCTGGTACTTGATCCCATTGGATGGATCAGCCTTCATTAAGATATTAAAAGCCTGTACGCGCTCCTGCGGAGTTGCCGAAGCATACAAGTTAACCAGTTCATCGCTCTTTGCAGCAAAAAACACCAGCGGTAACATAGCTCCCAGGCGCTGCCTGTCCACATCTGCCAATACAGGTAAAAAGTTATCAATTGCTTTACGCGCCCGGCTAACGTTATCGGCCATCACATCCATACCATTACGGTGATAATCATATAAAAAGCCACGCAAGGGTTCGTATACCTTATTATTAAGATTTTCAATTAGCCAGTAACGATTTGTATTACTATCGAAGGCTTTCCATCCACGGTAAGATGACGATTGGGCAATAGTCATTACGTTTTGCGCACGGGCATAAAAAGGAGTTCCACCCAATCGCGAAAAGCTATCATAATCGACACCTGCTATTATATAAGCGTAAAAAGCCATTACCGAAGCTAGGTTTGATTGAAAGTTCTGATCAGAATAATCTATCGTTTGCCCTTCGGTATAAGTAAAGTCAAAATCCTTATCGTTAATATTTAAAAGACTGGTGGTATAGTTAGCGTTAAATACCGGTCGTGTTGACTGTACCTGTAGCTCCGCGTTAAAATTGCTGCTGCCATCCCAGTTGGTAATATTCACCACAAAGCTGCACTCTATACGTTCTTGAGATAAAACCGGGTCAACTAACCACTTGCGGCCATTTAAAAAATCTTTCATAGCTGTTTCCAGCGATTGAAAAACACGTTTGTTGGTGCTTTGAATCTTTGGGGATAATACGGTCACCCGCGCATTCAGGTCCTGTGCCGAAGTTTTCAGGACAAACACACTTAAAATGACATAAATCCAGATCGATCTCATACCAGCGTTACTAGTTTAGCACAAATATCACGGGCCACTTCGTCTTTACTCTTAAGATCGAAGATGGTTTTGGTAAGGCCGCTGTCAATAATTGTTATTTTGTTAGTGTCGCTTTTAAAGCCTGCACCTGCATCCCTAAGCGAGTTCAACACTATCAGGTCCAGATTCTTCGACTTTAGCTTGCCTATAGCATTTTCCTCCTCGTTGTCCGTCTCCAAGGCAAAGCCAACTAACAACTGCCCAGGCTTTTTTAAGCCGCCAAGTGTTTTTAATATATCAGTAGTTTTTTTTGTTTCGATAACAAGGCCATTATCCTGTTTCTTTATTTTTTTAGATGCAACAGTAACGGGAGTATAATCAGCAACTGCGGCACTCATTACACAGATTTTTGATTGTTTAAAGTGCTGCAGACAAGCCTCCAACATTTCTGCCGCCGATGTTACATCAATACGATTAACTGATCGTTGTTTAGTTGCCTGTGCCGAAGGCCCCGATATCAGGACAACATCAGCACCCAATCCCGCCAACTCATCCGCAATAGCGAACCCCATTTTGCCGGATGAATGATTGCCTATAAAACG
>CAMLFI010000406.1 GCA_946479225.1 uncultured Mucilaginibacter sp.
AAATATCTTACCCATTTTCTGAAAATTGTTATGTATTCCGTTAGACTGATTTCGCTTGAAATGGTTTAAATCTGCAAGAGTGGATTTTAATTTTCAAGCAAGTCCGCCGGGAAGATCAGTTTAAATGTACTGCCATCGTTCAGTTCAGATTCAACCTGTATTTCAATACCGTGAAAGTGAGCTATTGATTTTACTATTGGCAGGCCCAACCCAAAGCTATCTTGTTGTAGCGATGTCCTGAATTTTTTAAAACGGTTAAATATAAAAGGCATTGCATCAGCGCTTATACCAATGCCGGTATCAATTATACTAACCACCAATTTACCGCTTTCTGTTGTTGCAATCACCGTTATTTCACCGTTGGGTTGATTATATTTTATGGCATTGTTTATCAGATTGAAAAATAAATTAAATATCAAAAAGCTGTTGACATTAACCAATTGTTTGTCCTCAGGCACCACTATCGTACAAGTAATATCTTTTTCTGTAAGGCGGATGGATATCTCATCATTAACCTCTTGCAAAAGCTCCTTGATTGAAACTTTATCTTCTTTTAAAAACTGTTCATTCTCAATTTGCGATATAAGCAACAGGGTTTTGGTTATGCTTTTAAGGCGGTTCAGCATTTTTTGCATCTCAAGCAAACGCAGCTTAAGGTCCTCAGCAATATCTTCCCGCTCAAACATGTTCTCAATTTTTGATTGCAGGATAGATATCGGCGTCATCAGTTCGTGAGACGCGTTGGAGATAAACTCGCGTTCCTTTTGAAAAGCCGCCTCAATAGCCTCTATCATTTTATGGATGCTGATATCAAGGTGCTGAAAGTCGGTGGTACTGGTCTTGGTTTCTTTGTAGGATGCGAAATTCGGGAATTTTTGATTGAGCAGTTTGTTTTTTATGATCAGATCCAGCGGACGCAGCAGGTAGTTGGTGTACAACTGATCGGCTAAAATAGTAAGCAGAATCATGCTTATTAAAACAACAAAGGCAATGCTTTGCAGCGGTGCGCTGGTATCGTTAAGCGTGGCTGTGCTTTTGCCTATTTCGAGCAGATAATTCTGGTTATTTACTTTAAATGTGTGGCTTAATATGCGGTATTCAATCGTATCTCGCCCAACGAGACGTTTCTCATTCTTTATGGTATCAATGGGCCTGTTGATTAAACTATCCCTTTCAATGGTAAGATATTCATCTTTTAAGGGAAGATAATAACTGCCATAAGTTTCGCCTGCCGGTATGTATTCGGCAATACCTTGCTGCCCTACAATTTGAAGAAACTTGGTTTTTTGTTTAATGAGCTTACTATCCACGTAATTTTTACTGACCGTGGTGATCAGAAAAGGCACCAACAGTACAAACAACACCGCAATAACCACTTTTGATATGGCATTAAACAGCGTAAGTTTGGCGTTCAGTTTCAAGGTATCAACTATTCAGGGTAATCTTATATCCCAGCCCTCTAACGGTTTCCAGCCAGTCGGGCGGTGAGTAGGCGTTTAACTTTTTTCGAATATTTTTTATGTGCGCGTCTATATAATTAGAATCGTAATCATCATTAATTATGCTTCCCCATATATGCTCACTCAGTTGAGTGCGGGTAAGTGTACGGTTTCTATGCAGAATTAAGTAAGCCATCAAGTCAAACTCTTTTTTGGTGATAGTGTTAACAACGCTGCCTTTATGGGTAATAGTACGGTCGGTTAAATTTATAGCAAAGTCGCCTAATTCCACCACACTTTGCTTAAGCCCAAATTTGCGGCGAAGTATGGCTTGCATACGGCTTTGCAGTTCTAAAAGCGAGAATGGTTTAGGCAGATAATCATCCGCACCCTGATCAAGGCCGCGCACGCGGTCATAAACTTCAGCGCGTGCAGTTAGAATAATGCAAACCGCATCTGGGTTATTTTGCTTTGCTTCCTTGAGCAGGTCCATACCATCGTAATCCGGCAGGCCGAGGTCTATCAAAATAAAATCGTATAAATTGGTAGCTACTTTTTCTGAGCCATGCTTGCCCGTATGGCATACCTCGCAAATGTAATTGTTGTTGACCAGGAATATTTCAAGTTCGCGCGCCAGGGCAACCTCATCCTCTATGATCAAAACATTCATTGCGTATTAATAAAAAAGGTAATAAAAAGTAAGGTTGTAAAACGATTCGCGCCTGTTCATTAAATTGCCCTCAACGTTAACAGGTATTGAATATTTGTAGGCAAATTCAAAAGTATAATGGGGCCGGTTGTAGGCTATGGGTAATTTGAAGCTATAATTTAAGGCATTAAAGCGCCCATTATTATATTGATAAGGTGAGTAATCGTTTTTATAAATATTGGCTGATACAAAACGCGTTTGGTGATCAAGCGCATAGGTTTGCACAAAGTTTTGCGTGCCCAATATCATACTTATAGACGGATTAAATGTTATGTAATCGTTATTACTAAAAAGCTTCCAATTGGGTTCAAAATGTTTCGATTGGTTAATAGTGACAAAAAAGTCGTTTGAGCGGCCAAACAGGTAATCTAATATCACTGTTGATTTAAACGGCCCCCAGTCGTATGCATTTTTAAAATTGATATCGTTGTTGGTGGCCGATTCAATTATCCGCTGCTCCTTGTTAAATATGAAACGGGTATAACTAATGGAGCCTGAGAATTTTTTTGACGGACGATAAAGGTATCCGCCACCGATATCCATTTCATCAATAGATGTACGATAACCGATAAGCCGTAGCAAAGAACCATAAGCAAAAAAACCCTGTTTGGTGTTATAAACAACATCAGCAGAATAAAATGGATATCTGATTGGTCCGGTACGCCCAAAAAACATGGCATCGCTACCAAAATTAAATCCCACCGAAATAGATCTTTTACGGATAATGGTATCCGTATCGGCATATAAAGTAAGATTGGTTTTTGGTAAAAGCGACCTTGCTGCCGATGCGTTGGCAGTTAGAACTGTGGTAAGAAAAAACAATATTCGGAGGAACTTCATTTACAGCTTACAAATTGGGTTAAGGTTAATTGCCATTTCTTCTGGGTATTTCGGGCGGTCGTTCCATACCTTCGGGCCGGCGTTCGCGCTGAGGCTTAGGTTGGTTATTCGCGTCATCAATTTTCGCGGGTTTTGACTGGCGCTTCGCCTTCGATATCTCCTTTATTTTATTCTTTTCTTCGTCATCAGGGGGATGCTTTTTTATTATGGTATCTGCCAACGGCAAAGTGTAGGAAATATAGTAACGCTTACTTGCAAAAGGCACCTTAACTGCGCTGTTGAGCAATTTGGCTGATGACGGAGTTGGCGCAATTAGCAAAAACATTACAATATACA
>CAMLFI010000407.1 GCA_946479225.1 uncultured Mucilaginibacter sp.
CAAAACAGTTCTATCAATTCCGATAAGTTAAGGTTGGGGTAATATCCGGCTGCCTGCAGTTGTACGCCAATGCGTTTTTTGATCTCGCCGGCCTGGCTGTCAATATCAAAACCATCCACCGTAACGCTGCCCGCTGTTTTTTCGCGCAGGCTTTCAATTATTTCCAGCGTAGTGGTTTTACCTGCGCCGTTGGGGCCAAGCAGGCCAAATATCTCACCTTCGTATACTTCAAAGCTAATGTCGTTTACGGCCTTGAAATCGCCGTAGTTTTTTACCAGGTTTTTTACTGTGATGATGGGTTGTTTTACCATGATGTAAAGGTGCTGCAGAAAAACCGAAAACCAATCGGTTAATAAAAATTTTAATTCCCTATTTAACCAAATGACCTATTAGCTGAATAGCCACAGCAACATGTGCTATAAACTTGGCCACTATTAATAAAAACGTTGCGGTTAAAAACTTTTCCATTGTCGTGCGTGATGATTTATAGACCAAATTTGGCGCAAAACACAACAATTGCACAGGGTTTTTAGGTAAACGCGGCCTAATTGTCGGTAAATGTGCGCCGCAGGCGGCGAAGTGCGGGATTGTTGATGGTAAATTATAAAGAAGCGTTTCATCTTCACCGTTTTGGTTTACTTTTTATAAATCGCTTATTTACAATCGTTTAAGCAATAAAATGGGAAGATAGTATTATAAAATGTGAAGATAGTGGTGTTTCATGCGTTTCACATGTATAACGCAATGGGTTGATAGTCATTTAATTAGACTAAAATCGCGTTTCATGTGTTTCATATATTTGTGAAACGCGCACCGTTTTGCAGCCTTTACTCAATAAGCGTACCTATGTAGTAATTGAACATATCTATTTCCACATTGTCTTTGGTAAGACCCGCAATTTCCAACGGTTTTAAGGTATTAGTAACCGTAACAAATTTATACTCGCCGCCTTTTACACGTATTTTAACAGGCATGGTAAAGCCCGGCGCATCAGCAATCCAACGGACAAACAGGCGGCCTCTGATTGTTTCGATATTAAGTATAGGCAGCGTTTTATAATGCAGGTACTGATCAAACACAGATTCCAGTTTTATCCCGGATTCTTTAGAGATATAACCCGTTATATCATCATAAGTAACTGTTTTGCGCGCGAAGGTTTTATTCATTCCCCTTAATATATCGCGCCATTTGGCATCGTCATTAATAATGGTGCGTATCATATTTAGTATAACGGATCCCTTAGCGTACATATCGCCCGATCCTTCTTTGTTAACGTTGTATGGGCCTACTATCGGGCCATCGTTATCAATGCCTTTACGCAGGCCAAAATTGTACTCCTGCCCGGCCTGTTTGCCGTATTGACTTTCTACGAATAATGATTCGGAGTAATCTGTAAAGCCCTCATGTATCCACATGTCGGCAATGTCTTTTGATGTGATATTGTTGCCGAACCATTCATGGCCGCTTTCATGCACAATAATGTAGTCCCATTTCAAACCCCAGCCTGATCCTGAAAGATCTTGACCCAGATATCCGTTACCATATCCGTTACCATATGCTACGGCGCTTTGGTGTTCCATTCCCAAATGCGGTGCTTCAACTAACTTGTAGCCATCCTCATACCATGGGTACGGCCCAAACCAGCTTTCAAACGATTTAAGCATGGGTTTAACATTGGCATCAAAATGCTTTTTGGCTTTGTCGGCGTTGTATTTTAAAACCCAGTAATCTAAAGTTAATTTCCCCTTTTCACCCATGTACGAATCAGTTAGATGTGTGTAATCACCAATGTTAACTACCACACCATAATTGTTAATAGGACTGCCAACAAACCAATCGAACCGGGTATACCCGTTTTTCAGATCAGTTGTTTTACGCAGGCGCCCGTTTGATACCTCGGTTAAACCTGTAGGTACGCTAATACTGATAAGCATGCTATCCACCTCATCAGCCTGGTGGTCTTTATTCGGCCACCAAACGCTGGCACCCAAACCCTGACAGGCGGTTGCAACAAACGGTTTGCCTAACGAGTCGGTTTTATAAACTACACCGCCGTCCCATGGCGCTTTTTTGGCAACAACAGGATTGCCTGAATAATATACAGTGAATTCATCTTTAGTGCCCTTTGTAATGATTTTTGGAAATGTTACGAAAACCGCGTTAAATTCCCGTTTAAAAGGAACATTAACACCTTTGTAAACTACTTTTTCAATCTTTAGATTATCAAACAGATCAAATTGAAGCCCGGTAAAATTCTGCGTAGCCGTAAACTTAAACTGGTTGCAGCCGCTGATGAATTTTTTGTCTATATCAAATTTAACATCAAGGTGATAGTAGTTAATATCGTAACAGGTGCGCAAAGGTGTTAGCGTACCACGTAGGGTGTCGGCACGTGTAAATTTTGGCTGCGCTTTAAGCAGTTGGGCTTGGGTACAAAAGGGTACAAGCCCTAAAAAGATGAGGAGGGTACGGGTAAATTTCATAATACGCAGTTAACGGACTCAAATATAATACATCAGCTGCAATTTAAACGCTAATAATATCATCGTAACATTTTGCATAACAATGGCAAAAATCACCATTTAACTCATGGCTAATATCTCAAAAAACTTAACTTTGGGCACCAAAACAAAAATTATGCAATATGATGTTATCGTGATCGGCTCGGGGCCGGGTGGCTATGTGGCCGCCATACGCTGCGCCCAGCTCGGTTTAAAAACTGCCTGTATTGAAAAATACGCTACCTATGGCGGCACCTGTTTAAATGTTGGTTGTATACCATCAAAAGCTTTGTTAGATTCTTCGGAACATTTTTACAATGCGGGCCACACTTTTCGGAGCCATGGCATTAACCTTAAAGACCTTAAGGTTGATATTGCCCAAATGATGAAGCGTAAAGCCGAAGTAGTTCAAAAAAACACCGGCGGTATCAGCTTCCTGTTCAAGAAAAATAAGATTGATGCCTACCAGGGCATGGGCTCATTTAAAGATAAAAATACGGTAGTTATTACCGCTGCTGATGGTAGTTCAAAAGAGATAACCGGCAAGAATGTGATTATCGCTACCGGCTCAAAACCATCAAGCTTGCCTTTTATCAAAATAGATAAAAAACGTATTATAACCTCAACAGAAGCTTTAACCCTTACCGAAGTACCTAAGCACCTGGTACTGATAGGCGGTGGCGTTATAGGATTGGAATTAGGATCCGTTTACGCACGTTTAGGTGCTAAAGTCTCTGTAATTGAGTTTATGGATGGCATCATCCCAACTATGGATAAAAGCCTTGGTAAAGAGCTGCAAAAGGTATTGTCGAAACAAGGC
>CAMLFI010000408.1 GCA_946479225.1 uncultured Mucilaginibacter sp.
CGTAAAATATCCAAATCAAGAAGAGACAAGCGTAGAACTCATGATAAAGCTGTCGCTCCAACATTAACTACTTGCAAAACAACAGGCGCGGTGCATTTATCGCACAGAGCTTATACTGTTGATGGTAACGTATACTACAACGGCAAATTGCTGATAGAAAAAACTGCAGTAGCTTAATTTCCGTTTTCCGCGTATGAAAATTGGATTAGATATTATGGGCGGCGATTACGCTCCAAAGGCTGCGGTTTTAGGAGCAATCAAAGCATATAAGGTCTTAACTGGTCATACGTTGGTACTTATTGGCGACAAAGAAGCTGCATTAAGCATCCTTGCCGAGAATGAAGTAAGTCCGGATAATTTTGAATTTGTCCACACTACCGAAGTGATCGGTATGGGCGAACATCCTACAAAAGCTATTGTTCAAAAGGCTGATTCAAGTATTAGCGTTGGCTTTAACTTGCTTAAGCAAGGCGCTATACAAGCATTTTCGTCGGCAGGTAATACAGGAGCAATGCTGGTAGGCGCTATGTTTAGCGTTAAGGCAATTCCAGGTGTTATCAGGCCTGCTATAACTACTATTGTACCCAAACTGAAAAACGGTTTGGGTATTTTGTTGGATGTAGGCGCTAATGCCGATTGTAAACCGGATGTGCTTGTGCAATTTGGTGTTTTGGGCAGCCTTATGGCACAAAACGTTTATAAGATAGCTAACCCACGGGTTGCGCTGATGAATATTGGCGAAGAAGAGGAGAAAGGCAATTTGCTTTGCCAGGCTACTTATCCGTTAATGAAGCAAACATCCCTGTTTAACTTTGTTGGCAATGCCGAAGGTCGCGATTTGTTTAGTGACCATGCTGATGTGTATGTTTGCGATGGCTTTACTGGCAACATTATTTTAAAACTGGCCGAATCGTTTTACGGCATATCACGCAAAAAAGGAATTAAGGACGATTTTTTTGACCGGTTCAATTACGAACAATATGGGGGCAGCCCTATTTTGGGCGTGAATGCGCCGGTAGTTGTGGGCCATGGCATTTCAAATGACGAGGCAATAAAAAACATGATCCTGTTATCAAAAGATATGGTTGAAAGTGAACTGGTAAACAAAATTGCCGGAGCTTTCCAATAAAAATATATTATGAGTAAAATTACTGCAGCAATTACGGCTGTGCACGGCTACGCGCCTGATTATGTACTCACTAACGAGGAATTGTCCCAAATGGTTGATACCAACGATGAGTGGATAACTACCCGGACCGGCATTAAAGAACGCCGCATTTTAAAGGGAGAAGGCTTAGGCACCTCTGACCTGGCTGTTCCCGCTGTTAATGCCTTGCTTAAAAAACGCGGTATTGGGGCTGATGAAATTGACCTGATAATTTTTTGCACCACTACTCCTGATATGCCTTTCCCGGCAACGGCTAATTTATTTGCCCATAAAATAGGCGCGGTGAACGCATGGGGCTTTGATATGCAGGCGGCCTGCTCGGGCTTTGTTTTTGGTTTAGCTACCGGGGCGCAATTTATTGAAACCGGCAAGCACAAAAAGGTATTGGTTGTAGGCGCTGATAAAATGTCGTCGATTGTTGACTACCAGGACCGTGCTACCTGTATTATTTTTGGCGATGGCTGTGGCGCTGCCCTGCTTGAACCAAATTACGAAGGTTTAGGTGTTATAGACTCTATTATGAAAAGTGATGGAGCCGGTATCCCCTTTCTGCACATGAAGGCGGGAGGCTCGCTAAAGCCGGCAAGCCACCAAACCATTGATGCCCGCGAACACTTTGCTTACCAAGAAGGTAAATCTGTATTTAAATTTGCCGTGACCAACATGGCCGATGTTTCCGCAGAAATAATGGAACGCAATAACCTTACCGGCGATGATGTTGCCTGGCTGGTACCACATCAGGCCAATAAACGTATTATTGATGCCACGGCATCACGCATGAATATCGGCGAGGATAAAGTGATAATAAATATTGAACGTTACGGCAATACAACCAATGCCACTATACCACTTTGCCTTTGGGAGTGGGAAGACAAGTTTAAAAAAGGCGACAACCTTATCCTGGCTGCTTTTGGTGGTGGGTTTACCTGGGGTTCGCTTTATTTAAAATGGGCTTATTGATATGCAGATGTGCAAATGCGTGTATGTGCAGATGTGCTATGCCTTTTTTAGAACTTTATAAAATAAAGGTTGTTAATAACCAATAACTTAAATTAGATAATTCATCTGCATATTTGCACACCAGCATGTTGCATGTTATAACCAAACTATCCAAAACCTATTAATTGAAAATATGGATATTAAACAAATACAAGAGCTTATACGCTTTGTTGCAAAATCGGGCGTTAACGAAGTCGCTATTGAACAGCAAGACTTTAAGATCACTATTAAAACCAACCAGGCTCAAACTATAGTTAATGCCACTGTTCCGCAGCTACAACAAGCTTCGGTAGCAGCACCGGCTGTGTTACCGCAGGCGGCAGCCCCGGCAGCGGCCCCGGTTGAAGATACTTCCCACTATATCACCATAAAATCGCCAATGATAGGCACGTTCTATCGTTCTGCATCGCCTGACAAGCCTTTGTTTGTTAACGTTGGCGACGAAATAAAAGCAGGAACCGTAGTTTGCATTATCGAGGCTATGAAATTGTTTAATGAAATTGAATCAGAGGTTTCAGGTCGTATAGTAAAAATACTGGTTGATAATGCTTCGCCGGTTGAATATGACCAGCCTTTGTTTTTGGTAGAACCTATTTAATGATGTGCAAATGTGCAGATGAGTGGATGTGCAAATACTTGGCGCATCTAAAAACATCTGCACATTTGCATATCCGCACATTTGCACATTAACTATCATGTTTAAAAAAATACTTATAGCTAACCGTGGCGAAATTGCCCTGCGAATTATCCGCACCTGTAAGGAAATGGGTATTAAAACCGTAGCTGTATATTCTACTGCTGACCGTGACAGTCTTCATGTTCGCTTTGCCGACGAGGCTGTTTGTATCGGTCCGCCGCCAAGTAAAGACTCTTATCTAAGCATTCCGAATCTTATATCAGCAGCTGAATTGACCAACGCCGATGCAATACATCCGGGCTATGGTTTCTTATCAGAAAACGCTAAGTTCTCGGCCATCTGTGCTGATTACGGAATAAAATTTATAGGTGCTACTGCTGATCAGATAAATGCCATGGGCGATAAAGCTTCGGCCAAAGAGACCATGAAAAAAGCCGGAGTTCCTACTATTCCAGGATCAGAAGGCTTGCTAACTGATGTTAAACAAGGCATAGCCATCTCCAAAAAAATT
>CAMLFI010000409.1 GCA_946479225.1 uncultured Mucilaginibacter sp.
TGGCGTGTGTTATAGGCTGGATGGTGAGTTCGCCACCTTTAACCTTTTCATGGTCGGCAGGGGTTCTTTGGGCCTTTGCTGTTAATAAGCCTGCGGCTAATAAAAGGGTAAGTGCTAATTTTATTTTCATGGTGTCTGTTTTGATTTAACAGCATAAAATTACGGCTAATATGCTATTACCCCGACAAATTTTAATGTAATTTGTTTGTAGATTAGCGATAAGAGATAAATCCATGATCAAAAAGCTTCTAAGTAAACTTTTCGCAAAGCAAGACCAACAACAGGAGGACAACTATATTGTTGCCCAGTTAAACGATAAAATAAAGCCTATTGACCGGGGCGAAGTTTATGGGGACCCCTTAGACGAGCTTTTAAAACAAAAGTTTTATGGAGAAGTAAGCGGCGGAGGCACGCTGTTAGAGTTGAATAATGAAGTATCCTATTGTGATGTTGAAATTTGTTTGAACGTAAATCCGTCTACAGAAATGATTAATGAAATCATATCAAAAT
Organism: uncultured Mucilaginibacter sp.; assembly: GCA_946479225.1. Next base: position 511 of record CAMLFI010000409.1, read on the forward strand.
TAGAATCTTTAGGTGCGCCAAAAGGATCAAAACTGTTTATTGAAAACACTGGTGAAAAAATTCCATTCGGCAAATTAGAGGGTCTTGCGATTTATCTTGATGGTGTAAATCTTTCTGATGAAGTTTATAAAAATTCAGACACAGAGGCAATTGATAAAAAGATCAAAAATTTAATTGGCATACAAACCGATGTTATAAGATATTGGCAGGGTAATACTGAGACCGGCTTATATTTTTATGGCGAATCATTTACAGATATGAATAATTCCATAGCCGAATTTGCAAATTCTGATCCTGAATGTGAAAACGCTCGTATAGTTCAAATAGCTTAACTCTTACACCCTACAGCTATTTATTTTTCTAACTTTTATATACAAAATACTAATATTTTTAGCAATTTTACATTCTAAAATTATTAGTGTTTATGCCCTTCCCCAACAAAGCCATCATTAGCAGGCTGCAAAAAGATATTTTGCAATGGGAAGGCTACAGGCCGCCCGAAGCGGGTAAACATAAACCTATAGGGCTTGGGCCAATAGAGACAGTTTTCCCTAACGGCGTTTTCCCGCTGGGTACCGTACACGAGATGGTTTGCGCCAATACCGAGCAGGCTACCGCCGGCGGGGCCTTAATAAGCGGCTTATTAGCCAACCTGATGCAGCAAGGCGGCGTTTGTTTATGGATAGGCTTATCGGGCAACCTTTATCCATCAGCATTAAAAAGTTTCGGTGTAGATCAAGAACGTCTAATTATAATTAAAAAAAAAAACGACCGTGATGTATTATGGGCCATGGAGGAGGCCCTTAAATGCCCCGGACTGGTAATGGCTGTTGGCGAGGTACGCGAGCTCAACTTTAAACAATCGCGCCGCTTGCAGTTAGCTGTAGAGCAAAGCCGGGTAACGGGTTTCATCTTGCGTAATCAATCAAAAAAATTAAGTGCTACGGCTTGCGCGGCACGCTGGCAGGTAACGCCCCTACCAAGTGAGGCTGCGGATGGATTGCCGGGCCTGGGTTTCCCGCGATGGCAGGTTGACCTGTTAAAGGTACGTAACGGGCAGGGCGGCAGTTGGGTATTGGAATGGGTCGATGGCAAGTTTGTAGCGATTGAACAAACTGTTGTTGAACAGCAGGTTGCTGAATACGATAAACTACTGGCATGATAGCTTATGCAAAAACGTTATATGTCCATATGGTTCAGGCATTTATTAACCGATTGGCAATCCCTCCACCAGTCAGAGTTAAAGGATGTGCCCTTTGTTTTTGCCGCTCCCCTGCGTAACCGCATTATTGTAACCGCCGCCAATACTTTAGCTGAGGCCGAAGGTGTTTACGCAGGCATGGCTGCCGCCGATGCAAAGGCCATTGCCCCCGGCCTTAAGGTAATTGATAACCCAATAGGCAAACAGGAAAAACTGTTGCGTAAGTTGGGCCTGTGGTGCATACGTTATACTCCGGTAGTTGCTGTTGATCCACCTGATGGTCTGATGCTGGATATTTCGGGTTGTACACACCTATGGGAAGATGAGCGTGGTTATCTGAAAGAGATCGTTTTAAAACTGCGTGGCAACGGCTATGATGCCCGCGCTGCCATAGCCGATACGCCCGGCACTGCCTGGGCGGTGGCAAGGTTTGGCAGGGTTACTCCTATCATCGCGCAGCAAAAACAAGCCGAGGCATTGGCCAAGCTACCCCCTGCTGCGCTCCGGTTGGATGACGAGGTTTTGGAACGATTGCAGAAATTGGGTTTCCGCACAATTGGCAGCTTTATGAGTTTGCCCGGCCGCGAACTGCGTAAACGGTTTGGAGATGAGTTGCTAGCACGATTAACACAGGCATTAGGTTTAAAAGAGGAACCGCTTGTTCCGCTGGTACCACCAGTACCTTATGTAGAGCGCCTGCCCAGTCTGGAACCTATTAAAACAGTTCCCGGTATTGAAATAGCTATACAGCAGTTATTAGAAATGTTATGTGCACGGCTACAATCCGAAGGTAAAGGCGTTCGCAAAGCGATATTGAAATGTTACCGCATAGATGGTAAGCAGGTGCAGGTTTCTATCAGCACCAATCGAGGCTCTTATAGTGTATCGCATCTGCAAAAGCTTTTTGGTTTACAGATAGATAAAATTGAGCCTGCTTTAGGTATTGAGTTATTTGTAATGGAGGTGCCCAGGGTTGAGGATATGGAAGTAAAGCAGGAAAAGGTATGGATAAGCCAACCCAACCTGAAAGATGCCGCTTTAGCCGAACTGCTGGATAAATTGGGTGGTAAAGTTGGCGCGGAGCGCATCCACAGATATCTGCCTACTGAGAATTACTGGCCGGAGCGATCGGTAAAAGAAGCTGCATCCTTACAGGAAGCCCCCGCTACAATCTGGCGGACTGACAGGCCGCGTCCGCTACGCTTATTACCACGACCCGAGCAGGTGGAAGTAATGGCGCTTTTGCCTGACTATCCCCCAAAGCACTTTATATACAAAGGCAAATGGCATGTTATAGATAAAGCCGATGGGCCCGAACGTATAGAACGCGAATGGTGGCGCGATGAAGGGCAGCACAGGGATTATTATGCAGTAGAAGACATAGAAGGAAAGCGTTACTGGATATTCAGATCAGGGCATTATGATAGTGAGGATACAAAGTGGTTTATTCATGGATTTTTTGCCTAGGTTGACTCACCCGGTCTTGCTTCGCTCGCCCACCCTCTCTTCCGCAAGCGGAAAAGAGGGATACGAAAAAACAAATCAAATAACCCTCTTTCCGCCGAAGGCGAAGAGAGGGTCGACAAGCGCAGCGATGTC
>CAMLFI010000410.1 GCA_946479225.1 uncultured Mucilaginibacter sp.
TTGATGGTATTTGGTAAATTACAGGAGATAGACCTTTTTACCCTAGCTAAATGGATAACCCAAAACTATCCCGGCCTTAATTTTTATTACCTGCCGCCATCGGCAAAGAACACAGAAGTATTCAGCACTTTTGAAATAGGTGAAGGACGAAAAAAGGCACTGATAATACGCCCGGATATGCATATTGGCTTTTTAAACGACGTGGTTGATATTGATATGATGGACAATTACCTCCGCAATATCTTGGGCATGATCACCTTATAACCGTGACTGATCCGGATACTTTAAGATTATTTAAGTTAAGATCTACAATATAATAGTAACTACCTGCGGGTACATTTTTGCCCTTATAAGTGCCATCCCAGGGCGAAGCGCTCCCTCCAATACTTTTAAAAATGAGCTGACCGTTGCGATTGTATATCTGTGTTACCGCATCAGGATAAGTGTTAAGACCGCGAATAAACCAGGTGTCATTAATGCCATCCGCATTGGGTGTAAAGGTGTTAGCTATCACAAGATCATCAGCCACCAAAACTGTCACCTGGCTTTCCCTGGCAGCCCCGCAGGTATTTGCATCCGGGTTTGCCCGAAGTATATAGGTAGTAGTTACATTGGGCGATGCAAGGGGGTTTAATATCATAGTACTACTCAGCGAGCTGATATCGCCACCCGGTGCCACTTCCCAATGAAAATCAGTAGAGTTAGTGCTGCCCAACAATTGAATAGGGGCAAGCCCGCGCAGGTATAGTTTGTTTCCGTCCGGGTTGGCATTTGCATTAACTATCACCACCGGCTTTACCCATACAGTTAACTCGTTAGTTACGGCGCTGCAGGAGAAACTACCTATTTTATCAGGTGAAGCAGAAGCTGCCCGGTAACGGTACATTCCCGCAACAGTTTCGGATGTAAATGTAATATTAGTTGAGGTGGCGCCCGGGATGTCTTCCCATACCCCGTCGTTTAATTTACGCTGCCACTTTATAACATTACCCGCAGTTGGTGTGGTTGCAGTGGCCGAGAACGATTGCGGAGTGTCTGCACAAACTTCCTGGTAGGTAGGGTTACCATTGTCAAAAGCAGCATCTATTTTCTGCCCCATAGCGTTAACAGTAATATCATCAATGGCAAGATCATCCATGCCTGTACCGCCCGGGGTTTTGCTTATTATTAACACTTTTACTGAACCAACGCCGGCCGGACAGATAAAATTCATAGTTGGGTGCACCCAATCGGCATCAGTCGGATTCTGACTAAGCTGAGTAACAGGCCCGTAAGGAATTTCAAGAATAGTAGCGCCCGTTGTTGTTGCCGTAGGGGCCTCTACAACCCTTAAAATTAATTCGGGGGGAGTTCCTCCGGGCGTTCGCGTTAAGTTGAGTAAAAAGGCACCAAATTCATAGCTTGTACCCGCACATAAACCATTTATTCGGTACTCAAACAGCACCTCAAAATTATTGGTGCGGGTTCTTGCTACCATCATGTACCCGTTATTGCCATCGCCTATAGTATGGTCGGTAGTTGGCCACCAAATGGCCGGCGCTACATTGGTGTTATTAAGCACTGTATATGAGCCAATCGGCGGCACATCTGCGTTAGTAAAGGTGTAGTTATTAATGCCCGGTGCTTCGGGGCCGTGAACAGAAGAACCCGCGCCAAAGGTGAAATTCATTAGCGGGTCACCCAAGCCGTTTTGTGCCTGCGAGTTAACAGCTGTAAAGAAAAGTATTACTGAGGCAACTATTAGACTGACGAGGGGTTTTCTAAACATTCGGGACACTGAAAATATTTGCACGGCTAAAATACGCAAGCACACTGGAATTTTAATACCATACAGCTAATAAATACATTTAAACCCGCTTTTAAGTTAATATTGTTTCTTACCCTCCATCTCCAGCAGCATATCGTCAATAGCCGCAGCCAGTTCGCGGTCCTTATCAGTGATAACGTCGCCGGCATCATGGGTGCTCAGCCATATCTCTACCTTGTTGTAGGTATTGCTCCAGGTGGGGTGATGGTTAAGGTGCTGCGCAATGTCGGCAACATTGGTTATAAAGTTGAACGCATGCCTAAAATCTGTAAAAGTAAAGGAGCGGTAAAGCTTGTTGTTTAATTCCTGCCACATAATAATTAATAATTGACGTTTAATATTTAAATCAGCGCTCCGGGGCGTCCTTATTGTTTAACTCACTACAAAGTATAAATTTGTATTACATGAAAACATCTTTACAGCTATTCTTCACACTGCTTTTTATCAGTAAACTTTCAATGGCCCAGGTGTCCGCCGGCGCAAGTAATAACCTTAAACCGCGCATTATTGTTTTAACCGACATTGCCCCTATTGATATTGAGCCCGACGACAAGGAGTCGCTGATACGCTTACTGGCGCATGCCGACCTGTTTGAAATAGAGGGACTGATATCAGGCACGGGCTGGAGCGATTATGGCGATGTAGAACACCCGGAGATCATTCGTGATGTAATAAACGCATACGAGAAGGATCTACCTAACCTGCAAAAGCGTTCTGCCCAAAAAACATTTCTGGCAAACGAAGCTAAACAACAGCTTGGTTATTGGCCCAGCCCGGCATACCTGCGTTCGCGCACAGTGTTGGGCAGTACAAAAATGGGCGTAGCCGCCTTGGGCGATGCCAACAACTCTGCCGGAAGCGACCTCATTATTAAAATGGCTGATGAAAAAGACGACCGCCCGCTGTGGGTATTGGTATGGGGTGGCGGCAATACAGTTGCTCAAGCCATTTGGCAGGTGCAGAAAGAGCGCTCGCCGGCTGAGCTGAAGAAGTTTTTACATAAGCTGCGCATTTATACCATTACAGATCAGGATCATGTGCAGTTCCGTTATAAGCACAATGCCAGCTCACACTACTGGATGCGGAAGGAATTTGCCAACGATCTGTTTTTTGTCTGGGATGAGTCTGCCTGGCTTTTTCAAAACAATAACGGTAAGAAAAACTGGGACCAATACGCCAAAGATATACAGGGCCAGGGCGCTTTAGGCACAATCTATCCTAAATACAAATGGGGGGTCGAGGGTGATACGCCATCGTTGTTATATGTGTGGCCGAACGGCTTGAATGATCCTGAAAATCCATCAGGCGGTGGCTGGGGTGGCTTTTTTCAAAGAGGTATTAGTGCGGATAGTGTTACCACGGCGTGGGTAAACCAAAAAAACACGCCTGCCAACGCTATCTCCAAAAAATACGAAGAGAAGTTTTACCCGGCCCTATACAATAGTTTCGCGGCGCGGATGGAATGGGCACGCGATGGCAAGGGTAACCGCAACCCGGTTGT
>CAMLFI010000411.1 GCA_946479225.1 uncultured Mucilaginibacter sp.
CCCTGGACGTTAAAAACTTCATCGGCATTGGCAAAGTGAAGATCATCGCAAGGAGCGGAAAGGAAACTGCTGCATACGACGTGGAACTATCCGTAAGAAACCCTAACCCCGGTATAACGCGCGTGCTAGAGAAAGAGCTGGCGCCGGGCGAAACATGGAGCACGCCTTATGCTGCTGTGGGTATGAATGGTACCAATAAAACCACACTGGAGGCATCCAACATACCGCCACTTAATCTGGCTAAAAGGTTAACCTACCTGATAGATTATCCGCATGGTTGCGTGGAGCAAACCACCTCGGCAGCATTCCCGCAACTGTATTTGGCGCAGCTTACTGATCTTTCATCATCGCAAAAAGCATTTAGCGACAAGAATATTAAGGCAGGTATCCGTATGCTTGGCGGCTTCCAGTTGCCGGCAGGTGGCCTAAGCTACTGGCCCGATGGCGGCGAAGCCGACGAATGGGGAACCAATTATGCGGGCCATTTTATGTTGACTGCACAGGCCGCAGGTTACGCGCTACCGGTTGGTTTTATAGAACATTGGAAAACTTATCAGCGGCAAAAAGCGCTTACCTGGGCACCGGATAGCCGGAGCTTTTACGGTGCAGATCTGACACAAGCTTATCGTTTGTATTTGCTTGCTATGGCACGCTCACCAGAGCTAGGTGCTATGAACAGGTTAAAAGAATTCCCTTACCTAAGTGTAGAAGCCAAGTGGCGTTTAGCCGCAGCTTATAAGCTCGCCGGTCAGCCGGAAGTAGGCTTGCGTATGGTGGCAGGTCTGCCGCTCATTATAAAACCTTATATGGCTATGTGGGGCACTTATGGCTCTGATCTGCGCGACGAGGCGATGATACTGGAAACCCTGACGCTGTTGGGCAAAAAGAAGGAAGCTGCAAGCCAGCTACGCACAGTGGCCGCGCATTTATCTCGGGATAGCTGGTACAGCACGCAAACCACCGCCTACAGTTTGATGGCGATAGCGCAGTATTGCGGTAAAAACGCATCGGGGAGTAAACTGGCGTTCAATTACCAGGCAGCAACATCGCGCGGCAGCGTAAATTCTAACTCTTACATATGGCAACTGCCGGTTACCAATCACGCAGGTAACTTCAGCATAAAAAATAACGGAGGTGTCAAGCTCTACGCAAGGCTGATACAATACGGACAGCCGGTAACAGGCGAGGCGGTTACACCGATAAACAACCCGGATGTGCTGACCATGCGCATAAATTATTTTAATCTGAAAGGGCAGGCAGTTGATGTTTCTACCTTAAAGCAGGGAACCGATTTTGTAGCGCAGGTGATAGTTAAAAATCCGGGCAGGAGGGGGCGGTATGATAACATGGCGCTAACGCAGATCTTCCCTTCGGGATGGGAAATACTAAACACCCGCCTGATGGAAAATGATGACGTGTATAAATCATCACCATCAGATTACCGCGACATCCGCGACGATAGGGTAAACACGTACTTTAGTTTAGATGAAGGCAAGGAGGCGACGTTTTATGTAATGCTGAATGCATCGTACGCGGGCAGGTATTATTTGCCTGCCACTTATTGCGCGGCTATGTATAACAATAATATTAACGCTTTGGCTAAAGGGCAATGGGTAGAGGTGGTGAAATAGAAGCCCCACCCAACCCTCTCCGCCAGTTGGCGGAAGGGCTTTGAATGGCAATTCGTAAAATGAACTTTCGAAAATTTAAAAGTGCGCTGGCCGTGTGCGATTCCTTCCCTTGGGAAGGAGGAGGAAGGGGTAAATGAAGGTGTTATTTAAAAAACCAAAGCGCATTGCTTATATAGGAGCAGGGACTGTTGTGCTCTTACTATTCTGGTTCTGCATACCCAAAAAGCTGTTTAACGCGCCCACTTCATTTGTAATTGATGACAGCAACGGGCAGTTGCTTGGCGCAGCTATAGCATCTGACGGGCAGTGGCGTTTTCCATATAATGAACAGGTGCCCGATAAATTCAAGGCCTGCATTATGGCTTTTGAGGATAAGCGCTTTGAACACCACTGGGGTTTTGATCCACTGGCCTTTGGCAGGGCAATAAAGCAGAATAAAATTGCGCGGCATGTGGTGAGCGGTGGCAGTACTTTAACCATGCAGGTTATCCGCCTGTCAACCCGGAAAAACCGCACATTCTGGCAAAAAACGTTAGAAATAATCAGGGCGATGCGGCTGGAGTTAACACACTCCAAAGCCGAAATACTGGCGTTTTACAGCAGTAATGCGCCGTTTGGTAGCAATGTAGTTGGTTTGGATGCTGCATCGTGGCGATATTTTGGGCGCGGACCAGAGAAACTATCATGGGGAGAAATGGCCGCGCTGGCTGTGTTACCCAACTCGCCCTCGCTGGTACATCCCGGCAAAAACCGTCTTATCCTGTTAAGAAAAAGAAATAAACTGATAGATAAACTCGCGCAGCAAAAAACAATTGATGCCACCACGGCTATGTTGGCCAAGCTGGAGCCCGTTCCCGAAAAGCCTGTGCCGCTGCCGCGTCTGGCTCCGCATTTACTGCAGCGCTTCCGTGGCGATAACATAGCCAACGGACAAAACGGCGGTAGAGTTAAAACATCCATCAACGGTGTGTTGCAACAAAACGTTACTGACATTGTGGAACGCCATCATCAACTATTAAAGGGCAACAATATCCGCAACGCGGCAGCTATTGTACTGGATGTTGAGACGGGCCAAACGCTGGCTTACGTAGGCAATATTAACCACCCCGAGAACGCCGATATGGAAAGCGATGTGGATGTAATTGCCGCGCCGCGCAGTCCGGGCAGTACCTTGAAACCGATACTTTACGCCGCTATGCTGCACGACGGTCTGATACTGCCGAATAGCTTGATCCCCGATATTCCGACGCAGATAGCAGGTTATCATCCGCAAAATTTTGATCTGGGTTATGATGGCGCCGTTCCGGCATCAAAGGCTTTGTCGCGGTCGCTGAATATACCCGCAGTTAAAATGCTGGTGCAATACAAATACGAAAGGCTCCATAGCCTGTTGCGCAAAGTGGGTATGACCACCCTTACCCAACCTGCCGATCACTATGGCTTGTCGCTGATATTAGGCGGATCAGAAAATAACCTGTGGGAGCTCTCGGGAGCTTATGCGGATATGGCAAGAGTGTTGAATCATTACAACAAAAATAAGGGTCAGTATGATGCCAATGATTATCACCCTCCTGTTTATACCGCTACACAGCAGCCGGATAAGCAGCCGGAAAAGGGCGGTTTACTGAATGCGGCTTCCATATATTACACCTTTCAGGCCATGGAAGAGGTTATGC
>CAMLFI010000412.1 GCA_946479225.1 uncultured Mucilaginibacter sp.
TGCAGTTTGCGATAGTTCATCACTTTTTCTCCATCCAGCGCGGTGCCAAAACGTTTGTCATCACTGCTCAACGGTCTGCCATCAGCTGTAAAAAAACTAAAGCGTAAAGGTTTTTTGGTGATGATCAGCTTTAGCGTCGCAGTTAACACTTCTACAGTGTCAGTAGTTTCTATGTATTCAAACGCCCTCTGTGGTAGTTGCATTACCGCAAATGAAGCATCAATTTGCTTCTGTTTTTTGCTGATACATACACGGATGACAGAGGCACTGTATACTGCAACCCGAGCTATGGCATCCGCTGTTTCCAAAATCAAAGCGCCATGTTGTTCACTTATATTCGTGGTGTTTCCCAATATTTCAACTTGCATAATAATTGAACGGCTTTAGTGTGCTTTGGTTTGGGAAAAAGTGAGATCAATCATTATTAAATACAACCAATTTTAAATACATTTGAATAATGAAAGTACTGGCGTCGTTGCTTATTGTGTGTATAGTTTTTCTGTCTTCATTTGGAGGAACAGTAAAACCATCGCCAATTGCGGAAAAAACAGACTGCTGCGCCAAGGCTAATAAAAATGCGCACTGCCCCAAAACACCCAAAAAAAAGCATCAGGACGACAATTGCGAAAAACAGGGCTGCAATATGCTATTGACCTGCAGCATCTGCGGCTTTTTAGTTATTGAGCCGGTTCGTGTAAATGCGGCATTGACTACCCTTATAGAAAAAACTCTCCCAACATACCAATCCGGCAATTCAGCCGTTTATTTTGTTAAGGACTGGAAACCACCGAAAGTTTAAATGTTCAAATCAGATTATTAAACATTTAAACTTTATAAATATATTTAAACATGAAAAAATTAGCATTAGGTATAGCAATGGCATTATTTGCATGTACCACTGTATTTGCAGATGGCAAAGTGCCTGCTAAAAAAGCAGTAAAAAAAGCAACTTGTACATCATGTACTAAAGCTAAATGCACAAGCAAGGCAACGTGCACAAATGTTACTTCTGCCTGCGTTTGCAAGTAAAATTAACAGCAAAAAAAAATCCGGCCCTTTACAGGAGCCGGATTTTTTTATTTTATACCTGCTACATTACTAATCCCACAAATTAGCAGGATAAGTTCCATTCTCAACCAAAGCCGAGATAGATGCCTGTACAATAGGTTTATCTTCTTTATAAGTTACACCAAACCATTTTGATGGCGTAGGGATAACTTTAAATGTTGCCTGTCCGCTTTTAATTAGTTCGTCAGCTACTAGCGGGATAAAAAACTCGGCTTTAGGGTTATTTTCGTTCGCTTCAACAAATTTTTGAAACATAGCTAAACTTTGATCGAACACGGCAGGGGTAAATCCCCAAAAGTTCATAGATACCCGTTTATCATTAGGCAGTGGATGTTCGCCGGTCGCGTCTTTATATGCTACACTGCCATCCTCTTTAAAATAAACTTCGGTGCGCTCATTAACGCCGGTCATGTTACCTTTCTCATCAACCTCGCAAACACCGCGAGATACAGAACCATAATCAGACAAGGTTTTATCTATCTGATAACCCATCAATGCATATTGCGAATCGGTTACATCAGTCGTTAAAAATTTAGCCATCTTTTCAAAAGCATCATAGCCGTAATAATCGTCGGCATTTATTACGCAAAAAGGCTCCTTAACCTGGTTACGGGCCGCTAACACAGCATGCGCGGTACCCCACGGTTTGGCACGTTCAATTTCTTTGTTAATACCAAATGGCTTAAGATCAAAACTTTGAAAAACGTAATCAGTTTCTACTCTGCCATTCAGCTTGGGTTCAAAAATCGCCTGAAACTTCTCTGCAAACTCCTCGCGGATAATGAAACTTACCTTTCCGAACCCGGCCTTTATGGCATCGTAAATAGAATAATCAATTATAGTTTCGCCGTTGGGGCCAAAGCCATCGGTTTGTTTCATGCTTCCGTAGCGGCTGGCCATGCCCGCGGCTAAAATAAGTAAAGTGGGTTTCATAAATATATATAATGTTTTATGGTATAGCGTTGTGATGGTTGAACGTAAACCTGAGAAAAAAGGTTATTTAATATATCTAAAGTCTTGACCAGACTTTATCACCAACAAAGATTCATAAATAAGCCTGATAACATTGTCCACGTCCTCTTTGTGTACCATCTCTACAGTGGTATGCATATAACGCAGGCAAAGCGATATCAATGCCGACGGTACACCGTCATTTGAGTACGCAAACGCGTCAGTATCAGTACCTGTTGAGCGCGATGAGGCCTGGCGCTGGAAAGGAATCTCTGCCTTTTGCGCGGTTTCTATCAACACCTTGTTTACGTTATTTTGAACAGCAGGAGCATAAGATACAACCGGTCCCCGACCGCATGCCAGATCACCCTGGGTTATTTTGCTGATCATAGGCGTTTGGGTGTCATGCGTAACGTCGGTTACAATGGCAACGTTTGGCTTAATGCGATGTGCTATCATTTCGGCACCACGCAGGCCAATCTCTTCCTGAACAGCGTTAACTATATAGAGACCAAATGGCAGCTTTATCTTGTTTTCTTTAAGCAAACGGGCTACTTCTGCTATCATAAAGCCACCTACACGGTTATCCAACGCACGGCCAACGTAGTAGCGGTCGTTCAGCACCATAAACTCATCCTCGTAAGTAATTACGCAACCCACGTGAATGCCTAATTTCTCCACTTCATCTTTTGAAGTGCAACCGCAATCAAGAAAGATGTTTTTAAGCGACGGTGCTTCTTCCTTTTCGCCGCCTAAACGGGTGTGGATGGCGGGCCAGCCGAATACTGCTTTAACCACGCCATTGTCGGTATGGATGTTTACACGCTTTGATGGGGCTATCTGGTGGTCGGAGCCGCCATTGCGGATAACATAGATCAAACCATCATTGGTGATGTAGTTTACAAACCATGATATCTCATCAGCATGCGCTTCGATAACAACCTTGTACTCAGCTTTAGGGTTAATTATACCTACTGCTGTACCATAGTTGTCTACATAATGATCATCAATGTAGGGCTTAATATAATCTAACCAAAGCTCCTGTCCTTTCCACTCAAAACCGGTGGGCGAAGCGTTGTTAATGTATTTTTCGAGAAATGATAATGAGTTATCGGTTACAACTGCAACATGAGGTTGCTTTTCGGATTTCTTTTTAGACATATCGTATTCGGCTTTTTGACCCTTAAACGGTCACAAGCAAATATAACAAAGCCATACATATAATGTTCTTAATTTTTGATCTGCTTTTCCATTATCTCATAATCAA
>CAMLFI010000413.1 GCA_946479225.1 uncultured Mucilaginibacter sp.
TTGGTGCCTGAGCCCCGGCCGTCAGTAATAGAATCGCCGAAGGTAGCTACTGCACCCGCATTTTTCGATTTGTTTTCCACGTCTATACCGAGAATGTTATACCAATGGTCGGTTTTAACGGCAGCAGAATAGTCGGTGTTAGCTCCTGTTTGATTGCCCGGTAGAATATATGATGTTGTACGAGAACCCGGATGCCCCGTTACGGTTTGCGACGTTTCACCATACGCTATTGTTATGGCAACTTCCATGCGCGGTTGCAGTTTGAATTTGATCGGATCTGATGTTATTTCGACACCAGGTGCCATGGTAACTTCTTCCTTCCCGTCAAACTTCAGTGTTTTGGTGGTGGCTTCATCAATAGCGCTGCCTCCTTTTGAAACGGCTATCTGCACCGTTTTAATGGTGGTTGGCGTTTTACTGAACTCATTAGAAAGTCTGAGACGGATCTTGTTCCCTCCGATGGAAACTGCCACTATCTGCCTTATTGTATTGTTGGTAAGACCGGGCGCAGGAGGCATGTTGTTTGGCTCTACCAATTGGCGGGCCGTGCCCCAGGTACCTACCCAGCCTTTTTTTTCGGTTTGTGCAAACGCTGTCTGGGTATAAATTACTGTAAATAATATAAGCGCGCTCTGTTTTAAAACGCGTAAAAACGTATTGGGCTTATTAAGCATGTTATAATTGGTTTAAAGTTTAAATTTAGCACAGTTGGCTTTAATTAGCGATACTGAAGTGCAATTTTTACGAAAACGTAATAGCTTCATCAGCAAAAACCATAAACAAAAAATGCCCTCCCAATTACCGGGAAGGCATTTTACACTGACTAGCATATTAGCTAATCTTTTCTTTTTTGTGGCTGATGAGCGCTGTCTTTACTTGATGTAGTAAAAGAAGGCTGTCCGCCTGAATTACTTATACCGCGTTGCTTTTGTTCTTCGCGATGATCTGTAAAAGCCCTGTCGGCTGTTGATTTACCTTGATGCTTCTCGTTGTTTTTAAAATCCTGTGCTTTCATAGGTTTTATTTTTTAGTACGATATAACAATACAACAACTGTACCGAAACCACCGCTTAGTTAGAAGTGGCGGTTGCCGGAGCTTTGCCTATCAGGTCCATAAACTGATCCAGTTTAGGGGTAATAATGATCTGTGTACGCCTGTTCTTGCTTTTACCGGCATCCGTGGTGTTTTCAGCAACCGGGTTGTATTCGCCGCGGCCACCTGCTGTTAAGCGTTTTGGATCAACACCATAAGTTGTTTGTAAGGACTGTACAACCGAAGAAGCACGTAAAGCACTCAAATCCCAGTTATTGCGAATGTTGGTTTGCTTGATAGGCACGTTATCGGTATTACCTTCGATCAATACGTCATATGTTGAGTAATCTTTAATGATCTTTGAAATTTTCTCCAAAGTACTGCCTGCTTTATCAGATATTTCATAACTGCCTGATTTGTATAACATATTGTCAGACAATGAAATATATACTACACCTTTAAGCACTTGTACATCAACACCCTGCATTTCCTCACGACTTAATGACCGGGTAAGGTTGTTAGTCAGCACGGTGTTAAGTGAATCACTTTTACCCTTTGCAGCTATCAGCTGTTTGATGTATTTGTTTGACATGTTGATCTCGTCAACCAGTTTTGAAATGTTTGCACCACCCTGGGTATTTCCGGCTAAACATTTACTTAAAGCGTCCTGTAATCCGGCCAGATTTGATTTTTCAGAGGCGATCTGCTCCTCTAAACTTTTCACCCTCGACCGTGAACCTTCCAGTTCGCGTTGGGTAAGGTCGTAACTCTGTTTAAGTTCGCTTTGTTTTTTTTGCAGATCAGCGTAGTTTGTCTGCAATGCAGTATATTCTTTCTTGCTGACACAGCCCTGGCTAATAACAGCAGTAGCAAATAGAACGGCTAATAATATCTTGGTTTTCATAAGCTTGTTGTTAGTTAATATTTCGTCATATTATTATTAATGACACTGAATATTAACAAAAACACTGCCGAAAAGTTTACCGGTAGGATGATCGGGTTGGTCTTAAACGAGTTTGATATGCTTTTTAAGCATGGTTAATGCAGTTGGAGATACAGCCTAACCTTGTATGAAAATATATGTTAAAATAATAAATAGTTATTTTTTATAATGGCCAATTCTAAGAAATAAGGCTATGTTTTCATGATCAGGATCTTCATTGCCCTGCAATTTTACAAAAGTCATGGGATATTATTGTGTCGGGATAAACTTGTAAATTTTACCATCGCTGAAGTTCAATATATACAAACTGCTGTTATTATCCTCCCCGAAGGATGATAAACTACTGCCGTTTACTTTACCAATTAAATCATTTTGGCCCGCTTTTTTATTATTATAAGATAGCGCCCATATATTGCCAGATACATAATCGCCATAAATATACCTGCCGTTTAAACCAGGCAGGTTTTTATCCCTGCTTACATAACCACCGGTAATACTTGCGCCCAAATCGCGTCCGTAAGTAAGTATGGGCAACAGCAATCCGGTTTTATCACAGTCGGATACATAACAATCGTTTCCTTCCATCAGGTTCCAACCATAGTTGCCGCCTTTTTCAATAATATCTATTTCCTCGGTTTTATTCTGGCCAACGTCGGCCGCCCAAAGCAAACCGGTAGTATGGTCTATGCTAAATCGCCAGGGATTGCGCATGCCATAAGCGAAAATTTCTTCGCGCAGGCCGGTTGTATTACCTTTAAAGGGGTTGTCGGCCGGAATTTTATAAGGCGTACCTGCCCCTGCCCCGCTTACATCTATTCGTAAAATTTTGCCCAACAGCGTTTTGTTGTTTTGGCCGTTTTTCTGAGGATCGCCGCCGCTGCCCCCATCGCCAGTAGCTATATACAAAAAGCCGTCGTTGCCAAATGCCAATTTACCGCCGTTATGATTTTCAAAAGGCTGCGCAAAGGTCATTAAAACTTCCTCGCTCGCCGCATCGGCCTGGTTGGGGTTACCCGCGCTAACTTTGTAACGCGCAATAACGGTTTCGAGTAAAGGGCTCCGCCGTGTGTAGTTTACATAGAAGTAACCATTGGTTTTATAATCCGGACTGAAGGCCAACCCCAGTAAACCTAATTCGCCACCACTGGTTACTTTGCTTGTTATATCTAAAAAGATATTTTTAGTGCTTACATCGGCGGCGTTGGCAAATTCATGGATTACTCCCTTTACCGACGCTACAAAAACACGGTTAGTACCATCATTTGGCGAGGTTAGCTCTACAGGATTAGCAATAGCGGCAATAT
>CAMLFI010000414.1 GCA_946479225.1 uncultured Mucilaginibacter sp.
TTACCGTACGCACTGGCCATTTTTACGAGATCGCCGCATAGAATCTTACCAACCTATTACCAAACGTTTAATTGACGAAGACTAACATTATTGTCATTGCGAGGAACGAAGCAATCGCACGCCGCAAAGTTCGCGATTGCTTCGTTCCACGCAATGACAAGCTCATCATAGATCTACCATGAACTACCCGAAGCAACAAGGATTTTCATTTCCGGCAGAATGGCACCCGCACACTGCCACCTGGCTAAGCTGGCCACATAAAGAGGAATCATGGCCTGGTAAGATCGTAACTATCTATCCAAAATACTGCGAGTTTATTAAGGCTTTGTCAGAGGGTGAATTGGTGCGCATAAATGTTAGGGACGAATACATGGCCGCTTTTGCCAAGCAGCAATTACAATTGGTTGATGCTGACTTGAGCAGGATTGAATTCTTCGAATTTGAAAGTAACGACGCATGGTGTCGAGATCATGGTCCGGCGTTTTTGATCAATCCTACAACAAAGCAAAAAGTAATAGTCGATTGGGGTTACAATGCCTGGGGCGGCAAATATCCGCCGTTTGATCTGGACGATGTTATCCCCACCAAAATAGCTAAGCATTTTAATCTGCCGGTTTATCATCCGGGTATTGTAATGGAAGGGGGATCTGTTGACTTTAACGGTAAAGGCACAATACTTACCACAACTGCCTGCCTGCTTAATCCAAATCGCAACCCACACCTTAATCAGCAGCAAATAGAAGAATACCTGCGCAATTACTACGGTGCCGAGCAAATACTATGGCTTGGCGATGGTATTGTAGGCGATGATACCGATGGACACATTGATGATATCATCCGCTTTGTAAACGAAGATACCGTGGTAACGGTAGTAGAAGAGAACAAAGCAGACGATAATTATCATTTGTTGCAGGAAAACCTGCAAACGCTTAAAACCATGCGTTTGCTTAACGGTAAACAGCTAAATGTTATTGAATTACCGATGCCTGATGCCGTGATCTATGACGATATGCGCCTGCCTGCGTCATACGCTAATTTTTACATCGGCAATGCTGCAGTTGTGGTGCCAACCTATCGGTGCGCTAACGATGATAAGGCCCTGGGCATATTAACACAATGCTTCCCCGACAGGAAAGTAATAGGCATAGATTCGACTGATATTATATGGGGATTAGGTAGCTTTCATTGTCTTAGTCAGCAGGAGCCTGAAGTTTAAGAAATTTTTTACCGACATATTTCCCCCTTTTACCGAGTTATTGCCAGTTACTTGCCTTTTTCTGTTTCAGCTTGCTATATTAGTGCGTTACTTTTGAGTAACAAATAATTTAAACGACATGGATACTAACCCTAATATAGATCACCAAGGTAGCGCTAATAAAGGAAAAGTTTTAGCAGGCATCATTTTGCTTTGCATCGGCGCTTCATGGTTACTCAAAGAATTTGACTTTTTCTTTTTTCCGCACTGGCTGCTTAGCTGGCCAATGTGGCTTATTGTTGGCGGCCTTTATTTAGGAGGCAAAAACAACTTTCGTAATTCATCATGGGTCTTTGCTGTAGCTATCGGCGCAGTGTTTTTACTCGGCGAAGCGATACCAGGTTTAGATGCCGGTGCTATTGTTTGGCCGGGAATGCTCATTACCTTTGGAATATGGATGATAGTAAGAAGGAATCAAACTACGCATTGGGATAAAAAAAGCTGGAAGAACAAATGGGAAAGCAGTAAATACGACTTTAATGTTCAGCAGCCTATCTCAGCAGAACCCGTTACAGATTTTAATACTGCAACCGACACCAACACTGCCGGCACTCAAAGCCAGCCGTTTTATTCAGGCGATGAACACCTCGAGGCTATTTCTATTTTCGGCAGTGTAAAAAAGACTATCTATTCAAAGAACTTTCAGGGCGGCGAGGTAGTAAACGTTTTTGGAGGCGCAGAGATCGATTTAACCCAGGCCGATATTATTGGCCGTGTTTATATTGACGTTACCCAGGTATTTGGTGGCGTTAAAATGATCGTTCCTTCACACTGGACAGTAGTATCAGATGTTGCCGCTGTGTTTGCCGGGTTTGATGATAAACGTGTAAGAACTGCTGTTCCGCAGGATGCCAATAAAGTTCTTGTAATTAAAGGGACATCCATATTTGCCGGGGTAGACGTGCGCAGCTATTAATCGGTCAAACTAACTATCATTTTTAAAAACTAGTTTTGGCTACTCCATCATCAACATCGTTAACGTTTTCAAAATTACGCGGCGCGTTTGTAGCTTGCGGGTTAGCTTGGGGCTGCCTGCAAAGCTACATTATACACGGCTTTGATTTTGATTGGTTTACCGGTATAGCAGACGGATTGGTAAGCACTGTACTGTTGGCAGCTGCATGCTGGCTCATTAACAACAACCTGCGTTATTATCAGCCGGGTAAGGGCAGTTACATTAATATATTAATATGGTGCGTAGCGTTGGCTGCAGCCTGTACTGCCGGCAGCCGTTATATATTGCTACCTTTCTTAAATACCACACCGGGTTACGCCAGTTTTATGGGCCAATCATTGGTAATTCGCTTTTTTACTAATTTTTTGGCGATTGGATGGATGGCCATGATCAGTATGATATGGTATACCCAGCAGGATCAAAAAGAAAATGAAAAGCGTAAAACTGAGGCCGAAAGGCTTGCAAGGGAAGCGGAGCTGTATAATTTGCGCCAGCAGTTGCAGCCGCACTTTCTATTTAACAGCCTTAACTCAATTAACGCCTTAATTGGTTTCAAACCCGAGCAAGCCCGCAAAATGATACACCAGTTATCTGACTTTTTACGTGGAACATTGCGTAAGGACGACCAGCAACAGGTTACCCTAACAGAAGAATTGCAACACCTTAACCTATACCTCGATATTGAAAAAGTTAGGTTCGGGCACCGTTTAAAAACTGAGATCAGTTGCGATGACAGCTGTGGCCCCTGCGTAATGCCGGCCATGTTATTGCAGCCACTTGTGGAGAACGCTATTAAATTTGGCTTATATGACACTACCGAAGAGGTGGTGGTAAGCATAAGGGCAGAGTTGGATGGCAATTATTTGGAGCTTATAGTGCAAAACCCTTTTGATCCTAAAACATCGCGACCGCGGCAGGGAACTGGTTTTGGCCTGAGCGGAGTGCAGCGCCGCTTATATTTATTATTTGCACGTAATGATTTGATGGAAACACACGCAAATGATAATATATTTACAACCATAATAAAAATACCGCAGTTATGACCCGAGCATTACT
>CAMLFI010000415.1 GCA_946479225.1 uncultured Mucilaginibacter sp.
TGCGCATAGGTTTTAAACGAAAGGGCCAGTAGTAACAGCCAAAATAAGTAACATTTTTTCATCTATGTTTAAAGATCAGTTATTCCAGAAATCAGATTTCTTTTCAGTGGCGGGAGTACTAGCGGGAGTTTTTTTTCCTGTCTCCCAAAAATCACCGGGTACTGCTGATTTGCCGGAAGAGCCGGTTGAGACCGATTTTAATGCAAAGGTCTTAACTCCTAATTCGCTTTTAGCAGCCAGGTTAAGGAATGAATTTCGCATTTCTTCGGCCCGTGTTTTATCGCCATAATAACCTACCAATACAACTTCGCCGGGGGCGTATCCCCTCAACTTGCCGGCAACAGTAGTTTTATACGGGAAAGTACCATCAGAGTATTGCGCTACCGGGAACACGCTGCTTACTGATACAGTAGCCTGGTCATTATTAAAGGAGGCTTTGTCGGTTATATAAGCAAACATGTAAACTTCGGGCAATGTTATTTTATGTGATGTAATTGGAGTACCGCCATCAGGAAAACTCTTTACCAGTTTATTACGCATCTCCGTTCTGGCTTGTTGCTTTTTTAGCTTGATCTCAGCAATCTGCCTTGCACGCTCGGCCTCCAATGCTGCACGGGCTTCCTTAGCTTCTTTATCGGCTTTTAAACTGTTAACAAAGCCGCCTATCAGGTTCATACCTTGCCCTATGGCTTGTTCTGTACTGCTGCCGTTAAAGTTAGCTGCTGTTGCGTTAGCCAACCTTGCATTACGAGCCTGTTCCAGGTTATTTACTTCTGCCCGGATTGAGTTATATTTTTGATTAAAATCATCTTCAAGTTCCTGCACAGATCCGTAGTCGCCGTTAAGCTTGCTTAAGGCAGCAAGGCTTTCTTTGCCGTTACGTATCGCTTCTGAATAGTAAAAGCTCTGCCGCCATGCGTCAACTGTCCGCTCTATATTTTGCGTTATAGCAGTATTGCGAGCTTCAGCGTCAGTAAACATTTTGTTTACCGCATTGCGCACTTCTTCTGATGTCATTTGTTGTTGCTCGGGTTGTTGCGGGACATTGCGCGACGCCGATGCGGCTTTTTTTGCTTCCTGATATTCCTGTTCGGTAACTTGCCTGAACTTGCCATCGGCGCCCTTATGGAAATATCCGCCATCGGTAGTTCTTACAAAATCTGGTAAATTTTTATGTATGGCTTGTTCAGGAATTACATTCCCTGGTTCCGATTTTTTAGCAGGGCCATTATCAGACCAAAAGCTATTGTCCGTTTTGGAGGCAGAAGTTGGGTTGGTAGGTGTTTGAGCGGATTGCGTGTTAGCAGCAGGTTTTGTTGTCGGCTGTTGCGCGGTTGTAAGTCTGGGGTCAGCCTGTTTCATGCCCACTGCAGGTGCTGCATTTTGAGCGCTCGCTTTAACCTTCGCTTCGATATTCCTAATAGCTTGTTCAATTGCTTCTGTTCCCCTGTACGAAACTTCAGTCAATGCTTCCACGCGTGCGGTGAACCCATCGGCGTTTATATCTTTTGGAAATATTCCGAGATCGAATTTTTCCATTACATCTACGAATTCTATTTGCCTGCTATAATTATCAGCTCGCATTACCCTCACGCTAAAAACAGCCCTGGCAAGTTTAATTGGATAAAAAGGCTGCGGCCCAAGGTCATTATCTGTATAAACCTTACCGTGATATAAATAACGGTAGGAGAAAGGAGCTACAGGGTTTTGAGCAGTACCCATAGTTATTGACATCTGAAGATGAACGTGAATTTCGTTACCCAAACGCACCACTACAAATTTTGGAACAATGTTAAAACCGGGCGTTACTAATCCGCGCTCATCTCCTTGCGGCATGGGCCAATCCCGCACGCTTCTGAACGATTGCGCCAATGAGAAATTGGCTATTATAAAAAGTAGAAATGTTAGTTTATATGCTTTATTCACTGCGAAAACGATCGAACAGAAGATAAAAATAATCCTCATACCGATTAATAGCAAATATTTTAAAAGAAAAATACAGCGTCAATAACTTGTCAGTAAAGATTAATTCTGATTTCCGGCTGCTTAAAACAACTGCGCTACAATATCGTCAGTAGTAAGACCTTCGGCCTCGGCATGGTAGCTGCGTACTATACGGTGACCTAAAATAGGTTTAGCCACAGCTTGTACATCTTCAATATCCGGCGAGTATTTGCCGTTGATTACCGCATGGCATTTGGCTCCTAATATCAAAAATTGCGAAGCCCGCGGACCTGCACCCCAGTTTAGCAAACGCTGTACTTGTGGCGCTGCAAATTCGCCACCGGGGCGGGTTTTGGCTACTAGTTTAACGGCATATTCCAATACATTATCCGCAACAGGTATGTTACGCACTAATTGCTGGAAGTAGATGATCTGTTCCGCATTTAGTTGCTTGGTTACTTCCTGCGTTAAAGTGCTGGTAGTGTTACGTACCACCTGTATTTCTTCGGCGAATGTTGGATAATCAAGAGATATTTTAAACATAAACCTGTCCAGCTGTGCTTCAGGCAGGGGATATGTCCCTTCCTGCTCGATTGGATTTTGCGTTGCCAGTACAAAAAATGGCTTGGCTAATTTATGCGTAACCCCCGCTGCGGTTACAGACTTCTCCTGCATGGCCTCTAATAAAGCTGCCTGAGTTTTCGGCGGTGTACGGTTTATCTCATCAGCAAGGATAATGTTTGAAAACACAGGGCCCGGAATGAATTTAAAATTCCGGTCTTCGCCTAATATTTCAGCGCCGATAATGTCTGATGGCATTAGGTCGGGCGTAAACTGGATCCGGTTAAAATCCAGGTCGAGCACTTGCGATACCGTTTGAACCAGCAAGGTTTTTGCCAGGCCGGGTACACCCACCAATAAGCAATGCCCGTTGCTGAAAATAGAGATAAGTATAAACTTAACAACCTCATCCTGTCCCACTATAACTTTACCTATCTCTGCTCGTATTTGCTGGTACGCTTGTTTTAGGGCATCGGCGGCCTCTACGTCAGATCGGTGTTGCATAATGTTAAGGATTTTTTTGGTTATTTGATTGAAGCTGTTACGGTTGACCAGCCTTGCAATTGAGGGCACAGCTGGTATTCTTTTCCTATTTTTATATAATTCTCTTTTCTTTTTTTCTCAAACCACTCACTCATAACACGGTTCATTTTGTTAGAATTAGCCATGGCTTTAATTTTCGGGTAATCCTGTTCTAAATTGGCCTTATGAGCATCGGTTACTGATTTTAGGTAATAAAGGCGATAAGAAGTTTT
>CAMLFI010000416.1 GCA_946479225.1 uncultured Mucilaginibacter sp.
AGCACTTTTAAAAATTGGAAAAAATATCCAGAGCCGAATAATCCGCCGGAGAACGCCGTAGCGGCTGCACTCATTTTGGGTTGATCCATCGGGATAAACGGAAAAAAGAAATTGAGCCCGAACAAAAGAAAGATCAGGCCTAACAAAATGCGCGCTATTAATGTTGCTGTTTTCATGATGTATAAATATTAACTTTGTTAATAAACTATGGATATACAAAAAATAACATTGGCCAACGGTTGCTTTTGGTGCACCGAGGCTATCTTTCAAACACTTAAAGGCGTAAAAAGTGTTACATCTGGATATATTGGTGGCCACGTAAAAAATCCAACCTATGAGCAGGTATGCACCGGCACCACTGGCCATGCCGAAGCCATTGAATTGGAGTATGATGCCGACGAACTAAATTTGGATGAATTACTGCTGATATTTTTTAAAACGCATGATCCTACTACGCTTAACCGCCAGGGAAATGATGTCGGCCCGCAATATCGCTCGGGTATATTTTATCATACAGAGGAGCAGAAAGTAAGGGCTTTAGCGACAATAAAATCATTAACCGAAGCGCAGGTTTTTGACGACCCGATAGTGACCGAGGTAACACCCGCAAGCGAGTTTTATAATGCGGAGCAATATCATCAAAATTACTTTAATGATAACCCCAATAAATCTTACTGCACGTTTGTGATACAACCCAAGGTAAATAAGTTTGTTAAGGAGTTTCAGGATAAATTAAGACCGGGCACATACTAAAAATAGCTAATGAAGAAACTGTTATTGCTCTTTTCCATAATGGTAATAGTTACCTGCACTGCAAATGCACAGGATGCAGGTAAGCTATCTATTGTTAATGGCGGAAAGGTGTGGGCGTTGTTATATCAACAACGGGCGGCGGAGTATAAAGCACTATGTTTTCAAGCTTATAACCTAGCCCGTTTACGGTTGGATGAAGCTTTAAAAAACAAAGGCAAAAAACCGTTGGCGGTTATTACAGATGTTGACGAAACGGTGTTGGATAACAGCCCGTATGACGCCGCACGAGCCATTAAAGACAAAGACTTTGATCTGGCCGCCTGGAAAGCCTGGACCGCCAAAGGCATAGCCGACACTGTACCGGGAGCACCGTCGTTTTTTAAGTATGCAGCATCAAAAGGAGTTGCTGTTTTTTATATCACCAACCGTGATGAGGATGAGCGCGAAGGAACCACAAAAAACTTAAGGTTATACAATCTACCTAATGCTGATAAAGCTCACATCTTTTTAAAGCAAAGCCTATCAAGCAAGGAAGCGCGTCGGCAAGAAATATTAAAAAATTACAACGTTGTTTTATACTGCGGTGATAACCTGCCCGATTTTGATTCGGCCTATGATAATAAACCCTTGCAGGATAAGCGAAATACCGCTACGGAACGCCTTAAAAAATACTTTGGGAACAAATACATTGTGATACCTAACTCTGGCTACGGCGATTTTGAAAACGCTTTTTTTGGCAATCAAAAGCTAAATTCGGCGCAAAAAGACTCGGTATTACGTAGTATTGTTAAGATTACCGAGTAATTTTTAAGAAAAAAAGGAAACAGTATAAAACGCTTTGCGTTATAATTTGAAGAATAGCCGAACTAAATAACCATTATGACGATTATTGAGAATGAACTTTACAAAGTAGCCATCCGCAACCAGGGTGGCGAACTTACCTCGTTTTATAACAAAGCCACCGGTGTTGAACATTTGTGGCAAGCTGATGCCGCCGTTTGGCCCTGGCACGCTCCCAACCTGTTCCCGGTTGTAGGCGGGTTGATCAACAATGAACTGATAGTTGATGGCAAAACCTATAATATGCCAAGGCATGGCTTTACCCGAACATCAGAATTATTGCTGATTGAAAGCAGCCCGGTATCAGCTAAATTCTCATTGCCTAACTGCGAGAAAACGCTGGCCGTTTATCCTTATAAGTTCGATTTCCAAATTCATTACGATCTGATAGATACCGCGCTGCGTGTTACCTATAAGCTCATTAATCACGATAGAAAACCCATTTATTTTTCGGTAGGCGGTCACCCTGCGTTTAATGTCCCGTTCCATAAAGGTGAAAAGTACGAGGATTATTACCTGGAGTTTGAACTGGATGAAAAACTGGAAACTCATCAGCTTTCTGCAGATGGCTTTTTTACCGGCGAAACCCGCCCCGTACCTACCCGCGACCGCATGTTGTTTTTAACCCGTGATCTTTTTGAAAAGGATGCGCTGGTGTTTAAAAATTTAAGATCGCGCGAGGTATGCATAAAAAGCAAACTGCACGGCCTTAGTTTAACGGTTGAGTTCCCACACTTTAACTACCTGGGCTTATGGGCCAAACCGGGTGCTGATTTTGTTTGCATTGAGCCATGGGTAGGCTGCGCTGACACCAAAGGCAAACACGTTGACATCAGCAGAAAAGAAGCCATACAGGAATTAAAAGTTGGGCACGTATTTGAAGCGGCGTATTTTATAAGCGCGGAATAACTAAGCTGTTATTCTCTTCAACTCCGCTTTAGCTTTTGCAAACCATACTTTATTGGTGTTCCGCTCTACAGGGCTTAAGTGTGGCTGCTCTTCAATTATATCAGAAATATTGTTGCTGCATCCTCAATTCGGTCCTGCCGAATTAGAAACAACCCGTATTCGTAACGGTTTTCAAAATAGGAATAACGTCCTTTCATAGATTTAAACTCTTCTTCGGCGGTGGTAACGTTGCCGGTTTGTTCAAGCGCTTTAGCGTACAACACATGTATTCGCGAGCGCGCAAATTGTGGTAGCTTGTACAGTTTTCGCGCTATTGGAATAATCTCCTGATAACGACCCTGCTTATCGTAGGCAACAACTAGCTGCGCCAATACATGCTCATTCTCTGCAAAAGCGCCGGTAAGACTGGCGTTATATATCTCAACGGCTTTATCAACGTGGCCGGCATCCAGATAAGCATCAGCCAGCTTTATTCGGTTGGCAAAAGTATCGGTAAACTTAACCTCATTTTCCAGGCGTTTTAGTTTAACACCGGGATCAAATACCGCACTTATGTCTGGCGCTTTTATTCTGACGCTGCGATTGCTAATTATCTCCTGATAAATATAAATAAGGCTGCCTATTACCGGAAGAAACACAATTATCCAAAGCCATTTTTGCTGCGTACCATTGCGAAAGCTGTGGATGAGGCAAAGGCCCTGTAAAATAAGCGGGATATAATACCAGTTGCCGAATAGGGAATACATTATAAGGTTG
>CAMLFI010000417.1 GCA_946479225.1 uncultured Mucilaginibacter sp.
TAAGGTTACCTGTTAATGTATTGATCTCGCCGTTGTGCGCAATTAAGCGGAACGGCTGAGCCAGTTTCCATGATGGAAAAGTATTGGTTGAAAAGCGTGAGTGAACCACGGCTAAACCTGATGCCATACGCGGATCGCGAAGATCAGCATAATACTGACGCACCTGGTAAGTGGTTAACTGACCTTTATAGATTATTACCTTACAAGAGAATGAAGGGAAATAAAAGCTATTGCGTGCACCCGGAAGTGTTTCGGTAACTATTTTGTTAATGTAACGGCGTAAAACATAAAGTTTGCGCTCAAAGTCGTCAACATTGGTAATAGAGTGCGGCCTTGCAACAAATATTTGCTCAACATCCGGTTCGGCACTGCGGGCTGTTTCGCCAATTACAGACGAGTCTACAGCCGGTTTACGCGAACCTAGTTTATGCAAGCCTAACTTATCAATGGCGTTGTCAACTATAGTTCGGCAGGCTTTTTTCAGCACTGAATCCTTCGGTAAGAACAACATCCCCACACCATATTCGCCGGGTTGCGGCAAACTGATCTCAAGGTCTGAGCATTCTTCCATAAAAAATTCATGCGGTATCTGCATTAAAATACCCGCGCCGTCACCCGAATCCGGGTCGCAGCCACAAGCACCGCGATGCTCCATGTTTTCTAACATGGTAAGCGCATCGTCAATTATTTGGTTGGTCTTATGTCCGTCAATATTGGTTATAAATCCCGTACCGCACGAGTCGTGTTCAAATTCCGGTCTATACAGGCCCTGGTCGCAATCAGTTTGATTCATCTCAAAAATTAAACCGTTAAAAAATTGTATATGGTGTAATTACGAAAATACAGATTTTAACAGGCAATTTAAAACATTACTAAACTTTTTAAATAATGTTAAATAATATCGCATCTATAAGCTCTATAATTACTAAATTTTTAATAAATCGTTAAAATTATTATAAATAATTAAAAACAATTTATGCACTAAAATTGTAGGTGTTCAGTTAATATGTAGGTTAAACCTATCCTAAATTAATAAAATAAAGCCAAAAACCCTAACGATGTGTTATTTTTTATGTTTTTGATTCGATTACAATGTTTGCATAGGCGGCCTTACAATAATTGCTAACTTTGCAAAAAATCATAAAAATGCCCCAAAAGAATAAAGCCGTTTTTTTAGACCGCGATGGCGTGTTGAACCGTGAAATGGGCGATTATATACGCCGGATTGAAGATTTTGACGTATTAGATAATTTCGCCGCGCTAAAAGAACTGCAAGATCGCGGTTACCTGCTTATTGTGGCCACTAACCAGGGCGGACTGGCAAAAGGCTGGTACAGCGAAGAAGAATTAGGAAAAATGCATCAAAAGTTAAGAGACGACTATGGCGCTCATGGTGTGGAGTTTACCGACTTTTTTTACTGCCCGCACCACCCCGATTTTACAGGAGATTGCGATTGCCGCAAACCTAAACCCGGTTTGTTGGTTAAAGGGATTGAAAAATATAACATAGATCCGGCACGCTCCTACTTTATTGGCGACCGTGAGCGCGATGTTGTGGCAGGTACTGCCGCCGGCGTTAAAGGCATATTGATTGATAGCGATCAGCCAATAAGTACCGTGTTGGATCTGATAGAATAGAAACCTCACCCCCATCCCCTCTCCTAAAGGAGAGGGGCTTTTTAAAGTCAATCCGCCATTTGGCGGAGGAGATTTAGAGGGGGCAATAAATATTTTATGCCAAATTCCCGCTCCTTTAAAAATATCGACTCCCTTATCGCTGCAATCGCAGGCTTTCTTATCATACAACTTTATACCGCATACAGTGGCATCGGCGTTTCGCCCGACTCCATTATGTACGCCAGCGCGGCACGCAGTTTGGTTGACGAAGGCTCCCTTATCACCTTTAACGGTTTGCCGCTGGTTGATTTCCCCGTATTTTACCCTACCTATTTAGCGGCGGTTATGTTTGTTACCAGTGTTGATCCGTTTACTTACGGCCCGGTTTTGAATGGGATCATGTTCGGCTCGCTACTTTTTTTATGCGGATGGATAATGCAGCGCTTTACTGTAACATCGCACCTATATAAATGCCTGGTGCTGGTTGCCATAATGCTAAGCCCTGCCCTGTTGCAGATTTATACCTACTTATGGTCTGAAACACTGTTTATCTTGCTCAGCATCATCTTTATAATAGCTTTCCGTAAATATATGGTAACGCGGAGCATTACATGGCTTTTAATTGCAGCATTTATAGCGTCAGTAAGCACCATAACGCGGTATGCGGGAGTTACTATAATAGGTACAGGTGGCTTTATTTTATTGTTCGACCGTAACCTGGAGATCAAACGGAAACTTATCCATATATTAAATTATGGGTTGGTGGCCTGCTCGCTACTGGTATTAAACCTAATGCGCAACGCCCTGCTTACCAAAACCATGACGGGCCCGCGCGAGCCATCATTAACACCTTTCAGCGAAAACGTGTATTACTTTGGTACTGTTATGGCCGAATGGCTGCACTTTTCGCCGACACTTTATAAAACGCTATCATCACCCCTTGCCTGGATCGTTTTGCTTGCACTGATAGGCATGCTGATCTATCAGTTAATAAAGGGTAAAATGTCTGCCTACGAAAATATCGCGCTTACCTTTGCTCTTGTTTACGGGTTATTCATTATAATATCTTCTACATTTTCTCGCTACGAACGTATTAATCCGCGCTTACTGTCGCCTATGGTCATCCCGCTGATATGGAGCCTTACCAGCTGGGTGCTTACTGCGTTCAGGAACTTTAGGTTTGATCAGCGAAAACGACAACTCATTAACTGGGCATTTAGCCTTATACTGGTTGTTTTTATAGCGAATGAGGCTTATGCAGATTGGGACCGCCACCACGATCAAAAAGATTATGGTAACCCGGGTTATACGGATGATACCTGGAACAAATCAAAATTTGTTGTTTTTTTAGAGAACAACAAGCATATATATAAACCCGGTATACCCATTTATTCTGACGCCAACGAAGCGGCGTACTTTACATCTGGTATCCGTTGTAAAAACTTACCTCACCGTTTCTTCCCCAACAAAATTGCTGAGTTTTATAAGGTACCGCATTATTACTTAATATGGTTTACCAAGCTTGAAAACCCCGAACTCATCAACCTGCAGCATGTTATGCAAAGGCAAAAGCTTGTAAAACTTTATGATTTTGGGGAGGAAGGTGCGGTTTATGAAATGAAACCGGAATTGCAGGG
>CAMLFI010000418.1 GCA_946479225.1 uncultured Mucilaginibacter sp.
CGACCACCGAGATCTACACTCTTTCCCTACACGACGCTCTTCCGATCTGCAGTTATACCTGCAGGTAATTTTGCTGTAGTGTTATCCTCAGCACCTGCAGCAGGCGGGTCAACAACGGGATCAGGCGCGTATACATCGGGTTCAACAGTAACCGTTACTGCTGCACCAAATGCAGGCTATACATTCAAAAACTGGACTGAGGGCGGCAATATTGTTTCTGTAAGTTCAAGTTATCAATTTACGATAACCGGCAACCGCACGCTGGTTGCTAATTACAATGTTATCCCAGCCTCGCAACTGGCATTGGTATTATCATCAAGCCCCGCAATTGGTGGTTCAACATCGGGTTCCGGCGCGTACTCATCAGGTACATCTGTAACAGCCGTGGCATCACCAAACATTGGCTACGCGTTTTTAAATTGGACAGAGAACGGTAACACCGTTTCAACCAGCGCGAGCTACACCTTTGCAATAACAACCAACAGAACGTTAGTTGCTAACTTTTCCCTACCTGCAATTGGTCCGGGCCAGGTAAACCTTGGTTTGGCAGGTAATTATAATATGCTAACTAAAACCGGCATTACAACCACGGGCGTAACATCAATACAGGGCGATCTGGGTGTTAGTCCGGCAGCGGCCACATCAATAACCGGCTTTGGTTTGATAATGGATGCTTCGGGTACGTTTTCAAAAACCCCTATAGTAACCGGTAAAGTTTATGCTGCTGATTACGCTGCACCAACTCCTGCTAACTTAACTACCGCGGTAAGCAATATGGAAACCGCCTTTACAACTGCTAATAACCTGGTAACACCGGCACCAATAGTTGACCTGTACGCAGGTGACATCAGCGGCAGGATTTTGCCTCCGGGGTTATATAAGTATAACACGGGTGTATTAATAACAAATGCAGGTGTTACACTTAGCGGTAGCACTAATGATACATGGGTTATTCAAATAGCGCAGGATCTGACAATAAATAACAGCGCCAAAATTACCCTTTTGGGTGGCGCGCAGGCTAAAAATATTGTTTGGGTTGTAGCCGGGCAGGCTACCTTGGGTACCAACGTTGATTTTAGCGGCATACTTTTAAGTAAAACGCTTATATCACTACAAGCAGGTACCAAAGTTACAGGCAGGTTGCTGGCACAAACCGCAGTCACCTTAAATAACAACATTGTAGTCCTTCCGTAATTCAATCAGGTAAGCCCTTCATCAATTGTGGGGCTTGCCAAATTGAAAATCATTCAAACAATTTAAAACATACACAACATGTTACAAGCATATAAAGCAACAAATAAGACCATCCTATTGGCGATGATGTTATTTTTAATGAGTACCGGTGTTAAAGCACAGGTTGCACAACCCACATGGTGGTTCGGTGTATCGGGTGCAGCAAATTTTAATTGGTACGATGGCACAACCCAGCGGCTAAATAACTCGTTAATAGTGCCAACGGCCTTTCATAAAGGCTTTGGAGTTGGCCCTTACGCATCAGTTTTAACGGAGTTTCGCCCGGCAGGTAATTGGGGGCTTATGTTGAACGTAGCCTATGATGGCCGCGGAGCAAAATTTGACCAGGTAGTTGCACCCTGCGATTGCCCTGCGAACCTTACGGTTAATACCGGCTACATAGCAATTGAGCCAAGTTTACGCCTGGCAGTACCTAAAACCGGTTTATATTTCTTTGCCGGTCCCCGGGTTTCGTTTAACATTACCAACAGTTTTGAATATACGCAGCTTAAACAACCTAATGCAAGTGGTGAGTTGAGCGAGATGAAAAAAACCTTGGTTTCGGGCCAGGTAGGTATGGGTTATGAAATTCCGCTATCATCGGCTAACAGCACAACCAAATTTAACCTTTCGCCATTTGTTTCATTCCTTCCGTATTTCGGTCATGAGCCACGCGGCATAGAAAGCTGGTCTGTAACCACAGTTAGGGCCGGCATTGCTTTGAAATTTGGAAAAGGTAAAAAAGCTCCTGTTAGAGAAGTAATAACGGTTGCCGCTGTAGCGCCTCCGGTGCTTGATGTTGCATTTAATGTGCGGGCTCCTAAAACAGTTCCGTTAAAACGTAATGTAAGCGAGACATTGCCTTTGCGCAATTCTGTGTTTTTTAACGAAGGTTCGGCAGCGATACCAAGTCGGTATGCGATGTTGAGCCCGGCGCAAGCCACGGCTTTTAAAGAAGATCAACTGCAAAACGCGGCACCTGCAAATACTGCCGGCCGTTCATCAAGGCAATTAAACGTTTATTATAATATCCTGAATATCCTGGGTGATCGTTTACGGGCAAATCCTGGTACTGGCATAGCGTTAACCGGGGCATCAGCTAGCGGCCCCGCTGATGGCAAAACTCTCGCCGAATCTGTTAAACAATATTTGTTGTCAGACTTCGGAATAGAAAGCTCACGTATTTCTACCGTTGGTCGTACAAAACCGTTAATTCCATCGGAGCAACCGGGAGGCACGAAAGAGCTTGAACTGTTGCGCGCCGGTGACCGCAGGGTTGATATTACCAGCAACTCGCCTGAGTTGTTAATGGAAGTTGGTGGCGGTATGATGAAGCCAATTCAAATTGCTGCGGTACAGGTTGACCCGCTTGATAGCCATGTAGTGATCAATGTAGGTAATGCACAAAATGTATTTAACTCGTGGGTAGTGGATATTACGGATAGCAGAGGGGTTGGTCAGCATTATGGCCCTTACACACAAAATCAGGCAAGTATCCCAGGTGCAGCTATATTGGGCAGCAATCCGGAGGGGAATTACAGAGTTGTAATGACCGGACAAACAAAGACCGGCACTACTTTAACAAAGGAAAGCACCGTACGTCTGGTACGCCAGGATGAAGCACCTGAGAAGGGCTTGCGTTACAGTATACTGTATGATTTTGATAAATCAAACTCCACTGCCGCTTACGATCAATTTCTGAGCAAAACCGTAGCAGGCGCTATAACTGATGGCGCCACAGTAATAATACACGGCCATACCGATGCAATAGGCCAGGATGAATATAATCTGAAGTTATCGCAGGAAAGGGCTAAGGATGTACAAACCATATTGGAACGCGCACTGCTTAGCGCAGGAAAAAATAACGTCAAATTTGAAACTTTAGGTTTCGGCGAAGATGCAAGTCACCAGCCATTTGACAATGATTTGCCCGAACAGCGTTTTTATAACCGTACTGTTATTATTGATATAGTGCCGGTTAAATAACCAACTCGACCAATAGGAGAGGATATAAAA
>CAMLFI010000419.1 GCA_946479225.1 uncultured Mucilaginibacter sp.
TTATTGTTTGGTTAGATACGAAGATTCGGTCTGCCTGATAATATTGCCGCTATTGTCAGTACTATTATATTCCACAAACAAAATCAGTTCAGTTGATGTAACTTTTTTTATAGCCGCAGTCTTTGCAATTGTTGATGAGTTTTTATAGGTAATCTGAGTATCGGTGCTGGTATAAGTAAAGGTTGTTAAGCTGCCATTAAACAATTGCTGGCAGGTGCCGTCGGCAGAAAAAACTACGTAAGCTGTTCCTAAATCAAGCCCCCCCGTATTATACTGGTTTGTTAATACAGCGTTTCTATATTGCCTTATTGTATCTTTCATGTAGATCCATTTGCCAAGTATTTGTGGATTTAAAGTGGTTGTTTGTTTAGTATCCTGATCTTGCTTTTTGCACGCAAAGCAAGCACCAATCAGAAAAATAAGAATTAGTTTTTTCATGTATAAGTGAAATGTATTTAACCCTTGTATTAAACACCTGGTTAGTGCCGAAGTGTAATACAAATAACGAATGTAAAAATAACAATGTACTATGCCAAACGGATAGCCGTACTACATACCAAATGTTCCCGATACTAAGGTAAGGTGCTCATCATCGTCGCTTAACAGGTGGCTAAAATTACCTGTTATGGGTTTAGTGGAGGATATAACGACAGCCCCCACCATCGGTACCGCATGACTGCCGGCCGAAGGATAAAAAAGGATCTGAGGGTCTTTGGACCGGGCAGATTCGGCAATAAAATGTCCTGCTCTGATAATGGTAAAGTTGATGATCAGCTTTTCGCCGGTTTCAAAAATAAATGTCAGACTTTTTGCACTGGCGTGGGTAACATTTGTGCTTAACCTTACACTATGGCCACGGTGATCAACATAGGTAAACTTACAAAATGGCTGGCTCAGCGGCGCGATGGTTTTAACAGCCATAGCACCACGTTTGGCTAAAACCTGCGCAGGGCTAAAACAAATCAATACAGCGGCCATATAAACTAAGATAGCCCGGCTAACAGACATTGTGATTTTTTTCATATGTAAACTTAAAAATATTTTGTTAAAAGATATTCCACTATTATAGTGAAACAGCGGAGGTATATCTTTTAATATTGTAACTCCGCCATAAAATTAGCCACCATATTTTCGTAGCTGTTTCTGGGGCCTTCTATTTTGATCTGTTTCTGGTTGAAAAAATCTTTCCCTACTGTAATGGTGGTGGTTTTGTTGTGCGCGATATCTTTTATCTCGGTTACCTTATTCCCAAAAATATCTGTAGACCGCTTAAACGACCCGATCAGTTGCTGGTCGGGGCCGGTTATGTTTACAATTTCCGCACCGAAAATATCCTTTGTTTTTTGTAGTTGCAGCAGGGTTTGGCCGTTGCGGTTAGTAACCGAGGTTATCAGATCGTTAAATATGTTTTTTGAGCGTTTTATGGTAAGCAATACCTGGCCATGCTCGTTGCGGTAGGTTTTTGTTTTGTCGCCAAAGAAATCAGTGCCAAGGGTAACGTTGGTGTAGTCGCTGTCGTCGCCCATGGCGCAGTTCCAAACATAATCATCAAAGGCAGGGGCAACTGGTGCATACGCGCGGTTGTTTTGCGCAGCGGCGCTGGTAACAATAAAAAGCAGGATAAGCGAGATATAGGTTTTCATATAAGTGCAGGATTTGTTTGTATTTGTTTGACGTTTATTAGGCGAAGGGTTTAAAGGGGTACAACAAAAAAGGCTTCCCGAAAACCGGAAAGCCTTTTTATCAGTGAAATCACCCAAAAATCGGTGAAATCAAAAGGAATCTATTGCAGCGCCTTAAAGTTCCATTTAGAATTATCGCTGTTAGGATCAAACTTAGCCAATGCCGGTGTAGCATCGCCAAATGATACCAGCGCTAACTTTTCTTTTGAGCCGGGAACCTGCTTAGGCATTATGCGGTAGGTACCGTCAGTTAACTGATCAAGCATCCATAATTGATCTGCCGTGCCGGTATATTTAGGCACGGTTATCACCCGCCCATCTGCCGATGCTGCCAATGCCCTTTCGGTACCTGCTATCACAATTTTATAATACGGCGCACCCAAATATCCGCTCGAATCAGGAGCAGGGGTAATGGTCCATTTTTGGTGCGGACGAGACATGTATTCGTTTAAGCGGGTAGTAATATCGCCGGTTGGCCAGCCTTTTATAACATCGGCCAGCGCCTGCTGCGGTACCGGTTTTAAAGGTGCCGCATTAGCACCGCCACCGCCGCCAAAACCACGACCTGCTGTTGCCATAGCAATAAAATCAACAGTTAACTCTAAGCCAAAACCTCTGCGCTCTGATTGGATCTCGTAATTTCCGGCTTTAATGTTCTGACCCATAACCGGCCAGCCGTTTTTCCAAACTATCGGGCGGATACCCAATACGCTGGCGCCACCCTGTTGCAGGTCTGCCTCCCAGTGGAACGACATTTTTTGAACGCCTGGTTCCAGCTTTATTGTGCCGATGTGGCCGGGGCCGATCAGGTCGCCTTCGGTTGTGGCAACCATTTTACCGCCACCTTCAAGCATACTACGGCCTACGTTATCCATAAAAGGGCCGGTTACGTTTTTTGAGCGGCCAACCAATATATTGTAGGTTGAGTTAGGGCCGGCGCAGCAGGTAGCATGCGTACCGAACAGGTAATACCAGCCATCGTGATACATTAAAGCCGACGCTTCGCAAACAATGGCCACGTTAACTGGCTTGTTGCCCGCTACACGTTTGCCTGTTTTAGGATCAAGCTCTACCATGCGAATAAATCCAAAATAGGTACCGTATGATAGCCACAGCTTACCTGTGTTAGGATCAAGCATCAATCCGGGGTCAATAGCGTCGTTATCTTCATAACCGTCAGATGTAGCCACTATTTCTTTCTCAGAATATTTAAAATCCGGAGATTTCGGATCCAGCGTTTTGTTCCACATGCTGTAAATAATGCCTTTGTGGTTGCCGCCACCGCCGGTTGCGCCATATACTACCAAAAAGCGATCTCCAATTTTAAGGGCATCAGGTGCCGCTCCGCCGCCGGGACGCACAGCGCCGCCGGTCCACTTCCAGCCATCGTCAGACATTATGCCACCGTTGCCTGTGCCAAATGAGTAATATTTGCCTTTGTCTTCAACAACGGTTGAAGGGTCGTGAATGTTGGGTCTTCCTATTTGTGCTGTTAAGGTTTGTGTTATCGATGCGACTAAAAATGCAGTCAGACCGATCAATTTAATTCTTTTCATTATAAATCT
>CAMLFI010000420.1 GCA_946479225.1 uncultured Mucilaginibacter sp.
AGTCCCGGTGTATTTGGCAGTTTATAAAAGTCGTTGTGCGTGTAGCCATAAACTTCCAGCGCAAAAAATAGAATTACATAAATAAAGTTGAAGGTCCATTTTACAGCTAAGCGCGCGTAATTTTTCCAACCTTTAAATACCGGGTAAAAGTGTACAATACGGGTATTAACTTGATTCACTATCAAATTCCACACACCCGGAACATCATACCATAAAACAAACAGCGACAGCAGCGCCAAGCCGGCGCTGGGCACCTGCTCGCCAATATCATAAGCATGGTTAGCAATGGCAATGTTGCCGAATACGATAAAAGTGATAACCGCACCAAGTGCCGTAGTTCTGCGGAACAGTAATAAAAACCCACCTATAAACTCGGCAAAGCCTAAAAAGAACTCATACTTGGTGGCTACCCCAATGGCTTCCCAATAAAGCCGTTTGGCAAAAAAGTCTATAAACTCTGTATTATACAAACCTTCGTTACCGGCCGGCATCTGCATTATAAAAATCTTTTTATAACCCCAGGCTATTGCAGCGTAGGCTACACGATATTTTACGATCGTTCTAACCCAATAATAAAGATTATTGTAGTCTCTTACCTTTTTATCCAGCGCGGCCCATATGGCGGCGCCTACAAGGGCCAGCAGCAATATAAATGGCCAGTTCACATAACTCTCGTAGCCGAAGAAACCTCCTTCTGAAAAAATATTAATAAACTGCGGGTTAAAAAATGCTATCGACTCATTGATCTCGCGGTAAGTAAGGTTGGGATAATCAATGTTCCAGATATACTGGTAGAAACCAAGATCAAGTGGTATAGCAAATAACCCGAAAAATATGAATGCTATACGAAAGGCCATTTTTTGTATGTTGGTCCACTCGTTAAACTCGTATGTAGACGGAGTAGCTTGCTTCAGCTTTCTCTCCTTTACAACTTCCTGTTCGGTAATTACATCAGACATAGTTTGTGATATTAATGTTAGTGATGATGTTATAATTTCAATGGCTTTCTGCGACCCACAAACAACAAGTGCTTTTGATTTTGCCTGTTAAGCACCGCGTAAACCGAATCCCTTTTCTCATTTAAACCTTTTACAACTATAGTTGAATCGTTAGGTTGCGTATAGGTAAGCGAGTAGGTTTCGCCGGAATAATGCTTGTTCTTATTTTGCAGACGGATGGTTTTAGAAAGGGTATCGGCGCTATAGGCGTAATACCTGCGGCCACCAACTCCGGCCGATTCAAAATTTCGGTCAAGGTCCTTGTCGCTGTAAACGTCTCCTGTAGAGGCATCCAACTTTAAAGGTTTAGCTATTTTTATGCTGATAGTGGCCCATTTCTCAAAAACCACATTTTGCCAGCGATTACTGTCGGTAGTGGTATAAGGAATTTCCCGTCCGTTTAAGCGGAACTCCTTCACATCATAAAAACCATAAGTGCCTTTTAAGCCCGGCGTTGTTGGATATTTATACGGTGCGCTGGTATAATTAGCATAAGTGCTAAAGCCCAGCGATACCACAAATAATACAAATACAACCCGAAGCGCCAACCTGATTTTTCTGAGGTTTTTCTCCTTAAACACCGGATCGAACTTAGCGGCAATGGTGTATTTCTCCACTATCAACAGGTTGTAAAGGCGGGGCACATCATAAGCAAAAAGAAACAGCGCTATTACCACAAGGTATCCGGCATACACTTGTTCACCGGCGTCGTAACCTAAATTGGCAGCAAACGCATTACCCGTAAAGCCCAATATTATAGCAGTACCGAAGGTGGTGGTGCGTCTTGTAAATAATAACGCGCCTGCCAGTATCTCAATAAAGCCTAAAAACATTTCGTAATACTGCGTTACGCCAATGGTATGGTAGTAGATCTTCCAGGGGTGAAAGTCGCCGTAGTTAGTATGCAGGTTACTTAATGATGGGTGCGGCATCTGCAACGGGAATAATTTAATAAGTCCGTAAGCAATAATACCTATAGCCAGCCTGTAGCGTAATATCACGCGCAGCCAGTAATGCAGGTTATCGTAATTATCATCCTCGCGCCGGGCAAAGCTCCATATGGCCGCGCCTATTAGTGCAATGCTTGTTGCTATCAGCCAGTTGGTAAAACCCGTGGCGCCAAAAAACTGCGGCGAGTATTTTGACAGTTGAAATAGCTGATAAAAATGCGGATGCAACCAGTTGATACTAAACAGTTGCTGATAGAACTTCCAATCAAGCGGAACGGCTTGTATCACAAAATAGATGAAAAAGAAGCGCAGGGCTGCTTTCTCATAATCCGTCCATGCGGAAGGTTTTCGGTTAGAAACATTAAAAAAACTCATCTTATTAAATTTTAATGATCATTTAGTATACCGGGTTTTGCTCCAGGTTTTGGCGGTCTAACTGTATTTGCGTTATTGGTATCGGGAACACTAATTCATGCGCATCAACCTTAATATTAGGATCTATCGCTTCTAACACAATTTTTGCTCTTCCCGTGCGCGCAAGGTCAAACCAGCGGTGGCCCTCCCAAGCAAACTCTATTCTGCGTTCGTTTTCAATGGCTAATAGAATGTCGCTTTGTGTAGCGGCCGCTGTAGGTAATATGCCCGCGCGGTCGCGCACTTTGTTCAGATCTGCTTGCGCGCCGGTTAATGAAATAGGGGTGTTTAATTGCGCTCTTGCCTCGGCGCGTATCAGATACATCTCTGCAATACGGAAAATGTAAGCCGGGTCTGTTGAGTTTTTGCGATAGTATAAATTACCAAACCACAGCGTAGTACCAGACTGCACCACCTTGCCAATAAGCGCGCTTCTGCCGCCTGATACCAACGGATCATTCAGTAGCTGCACAAATTTATCTGTGGGGGCATAGCGGTAGGTGCCACCGTTGGTGGGATACTGCATTTGCTGCCTTATGGTGCTTTGGTTAACCGCGCTGTACTCCAGTTCAAATATTGACTCGCGGGTGGCCACTACATCATTGGCAAACCATGCGCTAAACGGTTTTACCAACTCATAGTCATTAAGCGCTATCAGCTTGGATGCGTACTCTTCGGCTTTGTCCCATTGCTTGCGGTATAGGTACAGTCTTGCTTTCAAGGCCCATACGGTACGCTTTGTGGCACGGATGCGGTTAAGTGCGTCGGGCAGTACGCTTTCCGCTTCGTTCAGGTCTTTTTCTACCTGGTCGTAGGTCTGTTCCAGCGTGCTTCTTTTTACCTGCGGGATGTTATCAATAGAGGTAGTAGGCGTTAGCACAATCT